>NZ_JBSGIW010000003.1:0-153333 GCF_053605265.1 Streptomyces sp. NPDC003943
CGGGGGGGGGGGGGGGGCCCCCCCCCGCCCCGGGCCCCCCCCCCGGGGCGCGCGCCGGGCCCCCCGCCGCCCCGCCCGCCCCACCCCCGTTTCGCGGTGCGGTCAGGCCCGGCGGGCGGCCAGGGCCAGGACGCGGCGGGCGCGCGTGACGACGGCGGCGTCCACGAAGCGGCCGTCGGCGAGTGCCAGGGCGCCCGCCCGGGCCTCGGCGGCCTTGACGACCTCCTCGGCCGCCGCGAGCTCGTCGGAGGTGGGGAGGTAGGCCCGCTCGATGACCGGCAGCTGCCGGGGATGGATCGCGGCCCGGCCCAGGAAGCCCAGGGCCCGGCCCCGGGCGCAGCTCTCGGCCAGGGCGTCGAGGTCGCGGACGTCCGGGTGCACGGACTGGACCGGGGGAGGGAGCGCGGCCGCCCGGGCGGCGACCACGACCCGGCTGCGCGGCCAGTCGAGGCCGCGGTCCTCCCGTACCCCCAGGTCGGCGGCGAGATCGGCCTCGCCGAGGGCGATGCCGTGGACCGAGCGGTGGGCGGTGGCGATGGCGAAGGCGTGCTCCACGGCCAGGGCGTTCTCCAGGAGCGGGTAGAGCGGGAGCCCCGCGGAGACCTCGGCGATCCGGGCGATGTCAGTGGCGTGTGTCACCTTGGGAACACGGAGAGCGACGAGTCCGGGGAGGGAGACCAGGGATGGGATGTCGCGAGGTGTGTGGACGCGGACGTGGACCGGTACGGGCTGGGGGTCGGCGAGCAGTTCGGCGGTGGCGGCCAGGGCGTAGGCCCGGCGGTCCGGCGCCACCGAGTCCTCCAGGTCGACGATGACGACGTCGGCGCCGGAGACGAGCGCCTTCCGTACCACGGCGGGCCGGTCGCCCGGCGCGTAGAGCCAGGTGAGGGGCGGCGCGGCGGTCATACGGCTCCTTGCGCGCGCAGGGTGTCGATCTCGGTGCCGGTGAGGCCGAGTTCGGCGAGGAGTTCGGTGGTGTCGGCGCCGTGCGGCCGGCCGGCCCAGCGGATCGCGCCGGGGGTCTCGGAGAGCCGGAAGAGGACGTTCTGCATGCGGAGCGGCCCGAGTTCGGGGTCCGGGACCTCGGTGACGGTGCCGAGGGCCCGGAACTGGGGGTCGTCGAGGACGTCCCGGACGTCGTAGACGGGGGCGATGGCCGCCTCCGCCTTCTCGAAGGCGGTCATGGCCTCCTCGCGGGTGTGCCGGGCGATCCAGGAGCCGACGGCCTCGTCGAGGACCTCGGCGTGCGCGGCCCGGCCGGTGCCGTCGGCGAACCAGGGCTCGTCGATCAGGTCCGGCCGGCCGACCAGGCGCAGCACGCGCTCGGCGATCGACTGGGCGGAGGTGGACACGGCGACCCAGGAGCCGTCGGAGGTCCGGTACGTGTTGCGCGGGGCGTTGTTGCGGGAGCGATTTCCGGTGCGCGGCTGGACGTAGCCGAGCTGGTCGTACCAGAGGGGGTGAGGGCCGATGACGGAGAGCATCGGTTCGATGATGGCCATGTCGACGACCTGGCCGTGGCCGGTGGTGTGCCTCGCGGTGACCGCGGTCATCACGGCGTACGCGGTGGCGAGCGCCGCGATGGAGTCGGCGAGGCCGAAGGGCGGCAGCGTCGGCGGGCCGTCCGGTTCGCCGGTGATGGCGGCGAAGCCGCTCATCGCCTCGGCCAGCGTGCCGAAGCCGGGCCGGTGGGCGTACGGGCCGAACTGGCCGAAGCCGGTGACCCGGGCCAGGACCAGGCGCGGGTTGACGGCCGACAGCTCCTCCCAGCCGAGCCCCCAGCGCTCCAGCGTGCCGGGCCGGAAGTTCTCCACGACCACGTCCGCGCCGGCCGCCAGCCGCAGCAGCGTGTCGCGGCCGCCCGGCGTGGACAGGTCCAGGGTCATCGTGCGCTTGTTGCGGCCGAGGACCTTCCACCACAGACCGACGCCGTCCTTGGCGGGGCCGTGGCCGCGGGACGGGTCGGGCTTGCGGGGGTGCTCGATCTTGACCACGTCCGCGCCGAAGTCGCCGAGCATAGTCGCGGCGAGCGGGCCCGCGAAGAGGGTGGCGAGGTCGAGGACCCGCAGTCCGTGCAGGGGCGGGGCCGGCGTCTGTGCCGGGGCGTCGGTGCCGGTGTTCATGCGGGCTCGGCCTCCGGGTTCCCGGCGGCGCCGAGGGCCGCCTCGATCTCGGTGCGGTACGGCATCGAGGTGGACGCACCCGCGCGCTGGACCGACAGCGCGGCGGCCGCCGACGCCCAGGCCAGCGCCTCCGGCATCGGCCTGCCCTCGGTGACCGCAACGGCCAGCGCGCCGACGAACGTGTCACCGGCGGCGGTGGTGTCCACGGCCTTCACCCCGGGCGCGGGCACGGCCACCGGCTCCCGGCCGCGCGCCAGATACAGACAGCCGGCCGCGCCCAGGGTGACCACCACCTCGGGCACGGCGTCGAGCAGGGCGAGGCCGGCGGCGCGCGGGTCGGCGAGGTCGGTGAGGGCGGCGGCCTCGTGCTCGTTCGGCACCAACAGATCGGTGAAGGAGAGGAGTTCGGGCGGTAGCGGCCCGGCCGGCGCCGGGGTGAGGACGGTCCGCACGCCGTGCTCCCGGGCGTAGCGGGCGCCCTCGACCACCACGGAGAGGGGGAGTTCGAGCTGGAGCAGCAGGGCGTCGGCGGTCGCGATCAGCGCCTCGTCGCCATGGTCGAGGGAGGTGACGGTGCCGTTCGCGCCGGGGACGACGACGATCGCGTTGCCGCCCTCGTCGTCCACGACGATGTGCGCGGTGCCCGACGCGCCTTCCACCGTGCGCAGCAGGTCCGTGTCGACCGAGCTGTGGTCGAGTGCGGCCCGCAGCCGCGTGCCGAAGTCGTCGGTGCCCACCGCGCCGATCATCGACACCTCCGCGCCCGCCCGCGCGGCGGCCACCGCCTGGTTGGCGCCCTTGCCGCCGGGGACGGTGCGGAACTCGCGGCCGGTGACCGTCTCTCCGCGGGCGGGGGCCCTGGACACATAGGCCACGAGGTCCATGTTGGTGCTGCCGAGCACGACGATGCCGGGCGGATTGCTGGGGGCGGTGGGGCTGGTCATGGGCGTACTGCCTCCGAGTGCGTCAGTGCGGCCAGGGTGTCGAAGCCGATGCCGTCGAAGGACGGCACCGAGGTCGCGAGCCGGTTCTTGAGAGGGGAGGTCCAGCGCTCGGGCAGCCGGTCGGGGTGGCCGGCGAGCAGCCCGGCGACCGAGCCGGCGGTGGCGCCGTTGGAGTCGGTGTCCCAGCCGCCGGAGACCGCCGCGCAGATCGAGCGAGTGAAGTCGCCGTCGGCGTGGGTGAGCGCGGCGGCGAGCAGAGCGGCGTTGGGGACGACATGGACCCAGTGATACCCGCCGAACTCGGCATGGAGCCGGTCCACGACGGCGTCGAAGTCGCGGTCGGCGCGGGCGGCGGCGACGCCGAAGCGGACGGCGTGCGCCAGCCGTGACTCCGGTGGTACGACCGCGAGCCCGGCCGCCAGCGCACGGTGCACGTCCGCCGTGCCGCTCGCGGCCTCCGCGAGGCTCGCCGCGACGAACATCGCGCCGTACACCCCGTTCCCGGTGTGCGTCAGGACCGCGTCCCGGTGCGCCTGGCGAGCCGCCCCCGCTGGGTCTCCCGGGTGCGTCAAGCCGTGCACATCCGCCCTGATCAGCGCGCCGATCCACTCCCGGAACGGGTTGCGGCGGGTGGCGGTGTGCGGGGGTTCGACGCCGTCGAGGAGGTTGCGGTACGCGACCCGCTCGGCGGTGAACGTCCGCCCCGCGGGCAGCTCGTCGAGCCAGAGCCGGGCGACGTCGGCGGTGGTGAAGGCGCGGCCGTGGCGCCGCAGGAGGAGCAGGTTGAGGAGCGGGTAGTTGAGGTCGTCGTCCTCGGGCATGCCGTCGATGTTCTCGGCGAGGGAGGTGTGGGCGGAGCGACGGTTCCACGGGTGCGCGGCGAGGAGGTGCGGGTCGACGCCGCGGGCCGTGAACCAGTCGGAGAGCGGCCAGTTGCCGGTGGCGCGGGCGAGGGCGCGGATGGCGGCGAGGGGCAGTTTCTCGACGGGCTTGCCGAGGAGGCAGCCGGCGGCGCGGCCGAGCCAGGCGGCGTGCAGGCGGTTGAGAAGGGCGCCGGATTCCTCCATCCCTCCCTCTGCGCCTGGCGTCGTGGCGGGGCCGGACGGCCAGTCGGGGCAGGCGGCGGTGATCGCCGCCAGATCGGTGGGCTCCTGAGCGGTCAGGGGACCGGGGAGTTCGGCCAGGGCGTCGAGGATGTCCTCGGCCAGGGGGCGCAGGCCGGGCGCGGGGGTGGGGGAGGCGCCGGCGGTGGCCGGGGCGGGGCGGCCACCGGCGGCGTACCAGCGGGCGGCCAGTTGGCGGGCGTCGCGGCCGTCCTCGGCGGCCTGGCGGAGTTCGTGGCCGACCAGGTCCTCGGGCTGGACCCAGGTGAGGCGGACCCGGTCGACGGCGGCCGAGCGGTCCGGCGGCCCGGCGCCGTTGCCTTCCGCCCGGGCGGCCCCGTCGGGGGAGGGGCCTGTGTCGTGGGTCATCGTGTCGTGCCCGTCAGCGTCGCGTACGCCGACTCGTGGGCGCGGCGGCGGGCGGTGTCGCGGGTGAAGACCTCGTGGGCGACGGCGGTGAGGGTGGTCGCCGGGGCGTGGAGGTCGAGGCGGCTGGCCTCGGCGACCTGCTTGGCCCAGTCGCGCGGGACGGCGGATTCGCCGTGCAGCGCGCCCGCGAGCGCGCCCGCCATGGTGGCGATGGAGTCGCAGTCGCGGCCGTAGTTGACCGAGCCCAGGACCGTACGGCGGTAGTCGCCCGCGCCGACGAGGAGCATGCCGAGGGCGATGGGCAGCTCCTCGATGGCGTGGACGCGGGAAGGGCGGCGGGCGTCGAGGGAGGGGGCGCGGTAGTCGGGGCCGACAGAGTCGAAGGGGGCGACGGCGCGGCGGAGCGGGGTGAGCGCGGGCTCGAAGTCCTGGTGGGCGTCGGCGACTTCGGCGACCGCCTCGATCGCCGCGCGGGTGCCGTCCTTGGCCAGGGCGAGCGCCGTGTCGACGACCGAGCGCGGGGTCGCGCCCGGGACGCAGGCCGCCGCCACGGCCGCCGCGAAGACGCCGGCCGCCTCGCGTCCGTACGAGGACTGGTGGGCGCCCGCGATGTCGAGGGCCTCGGCGTAGGCGGCGGCCGGGTTGGCGGCGTTGACCAGGCCGACGGGCGCCATGTACATCGCGGCACCGCAGTTGACGATGTTTCCGGTGCCGGCCTCGCGCGGGTCGGCGTGGCCGTAGTGGAGCCGGGTGACGATCCACTTCTCGGCGAGGAAGACGCGCTGGAGGGGCAGGGCCTCGGCCTCCAGTTCGGGGATCCAGACCGTGCGGTCCATGAGTTCGGGGACGAGGTGCTCGGCGACCGCGTACGCGTCGAGGTGGTCGCGGACCTTGTCGTACACCCTGATCAGCGCATGTGTCATCAGGGTGTCGTCGGTGACGTGTCCGTCGCCCTTGTGGTACGGGGCGATGGGGCGGGCGGTGCGCCAGGCGTCGCCGTTCCAGGGGCCGACGATGCCGGTGACGCGGCCGCCGTGGCGTTCGAGGATCTGCTCGGGGGTGTAGCCCTCGACCGGGCCGCCGAGGGCGTCGCCCACGGCGGCCCCGACCAGGCTGCCGGTGATCCGGTCATCCAGCGGGGGTGTGAGGGGTGTCATGTCGGAATTGTCCACCCGGGGCGGCCGGTTCCGTGGCTGCGAGGAGCCCGGCGAGTTCGACCAGGTCGGTGCCCGCGAGCCGGGGCAGCGCGCAGCCCGCGAGGGTCCGGCACGCCTCCCGCCAGGTCGCCGGGACCGCCGTACCGCCGCCCAGCGCGCCGGTGAGCGCGCCCACCAGCGCCGGGGCCGAGTCGGCGACCCGGGAGAGACAGGCCGCGGCGGGCACGGCGAGGGTGACGTCGCCGCGGGCGGCGAGGGTGAGCGCGAGAGCGACGGGGACGGTCTCGGCGGCGGCGATGCCGTAGCTGTAGACGTGGTCCACGATCTGGTGCTCCAGGAGCGGGACCAGCTCGAAGGCGGTGGCGGCGGTACGGGCCAGCTTGACCGCGTGGCGGCCGTTGCGGCCGATCTCCGTGGCGGGCGGGAGCTGCTCCAGGGCCGCCTCCACCGCACCGTCCGGGCCGGCCCCGCCGATCGCGGCCGCCGTGGCCGCCGCCATCGCGCGGGCGCCGTGGACGCCGTCGCCGTCCTGGGTGTACCGGGCGTCGAACTCGGCGAGTTCGGCGGCCGTGACCGGGTCCCCGGGGTGGACGAGGGCGAGCACGGCGGCGCGTACGCAGGCGGCGTCGTCGAAGTAGTGCGGGTTGTCGTGGCCGGTGGCGGGCGGCCGCAGCCCGGCGGCGAGGTTGCCGAGACCGGCACGCACCGAGATCCGGGCGCGCAGCGGCAGGACGGCGGACTCCACCTCGGGCGCGCGGTCGGCCGCGGCGGCGACCTGGCTCGCGAGGGAGTTCCAGGCGAGGTCGACGGCGGCGCGCAGCCGGCGCTCGGGCGTGAGCGTACGGAACAGGGGCCCCGGGCCGGTGGCGGCGAGCAGCGCCTCCGCGGTGAACACCGCCCACTCGGCGTCGTCGGAGGGGCCGAGGCGCAGGGGCTCGGGAGGCTGGTTGAGGGCGATGGGCACGGGCAGGGTCGTGGTCGCGTTCTCCTCCGCGAAGGTGTCGAGCTCGCGGGTGAGGCGGCGGGTCCACTCGGGCATCCGGGCGGCCCGGTGCCGGGCGGCGGGCCAGCCGGCGGCGTCGCCCGCCGCGAGACCGAGCAGGAGGCCCTCGATCCTGTCGCGGCGGGCGGCCGCGGAGCGGGTGCGGTCGCGGGTGTGCGTGGCGGTGCCGAGTACCGGGGCGCGGCGCCCGCCCTGTACCGCGGGCGGGTCCGCGGACGCGCCGTCCGTCGTATCGGCACCCGCCGTCGTGGGCTGTGCCCACCCTCCCCCAGACTCCGTCCGGGGGTACCCCCATCGCCCAGCGGAGCGATTGCCCACAGCACTCATCGGTCTTCCTCCTCTTCCGGGCTCAGCAGGTCCGCGATGTCGAGCACGTGGTAGCCACGCATCGACGGCAGGCAGCTCCCCCTCAGCGGCCCGATCGCCGCCCCCCACTCCTCCGGGATCGCCGCCGTCCCGCCCAGCGCCCCCGCGAGCGCGCCCGCCACCGCCGCCGTCGTGTCGGCGTCGCGGCCCATGTTGACGGCGGTGAGGACGGCGGTGCGGAAGTCGCCGCGGGCCGCGGCGAAGGCACCGAAGGCGAGGGCGACGGCCTCGGGGGCGAGGTCGGTCCAGGGGTAGCCGCCGATCACGACGGCCGAGCGGACGGCGCGTTCGCGTTCGAGGGGGTCGGGGATGACGCGCCGGGCGGCGACGACCGCGCGCCGCATGGAGCGGGCGGTCCAGGAGTCCATGGGGACGACGGACAGCGCGGCGGCGATGACGGAGGTGACGGACGCGCCGCCCATCGCCGCCGCCACTCCCGCGGCGACGGCCTGGCCGCCGTAGATGCCCTCGCCGTCGTGGCTGACGGTGCCGTCGACGGCGACGAGCCGGGCCGCCTCGGCGGGGCGGCCGGCGGCGAAGACGCCGAAGGGGGCGGCGCGCATGGCGAGGCCGTCGCTCCAGGCGTGCCGGTGCTGGGCGGAGATGGGCGCGGCGAGACCCCGGCGGAGGTTCTCCAGGGTGCCGCGTTCGGAGAAGCCGGCGCCGCGGAAGGGGCCCTCGTCGAGGTCGGCGATCCAGTGGTGCCAGGCCTGTTCGACATGGGCGACGGTGAGGGCGGAGCCGTGCCGGGCGAGCAGCAGACCGGAGAAGACGGCGTACTCGGTGTCGTCGGTGCCGGCCGGACTGTCCGTCACGAAGCCCTCGATCCGGCCCCAGCGGGCCCGGATCTGCGAGGGGCGCAGGTTTTCGGCGGGCGCGCCGAGCGCGTCCCCCACCGCGAGTCCGAGCAGCGCGCCCCGCGCCCGCCCGCGCAGATCGGCCAGCGTCGTTCCGACCATCTTCACTCCCCTTTCGCGCTCCTCTTCGCGCTCCTCCGATCTGTGCCACGCGGGCGGCCCGAGCCTTCACAGAAACGTTTCTGTCACCCGGGTGACGCCACGTCAGACACGAGGTAAGGCAGTCCTCAGACAGGTACGCCTCACTAAGACGAGCCTTACTAAGTACGGCCTACCTTGCTGGCGCGCCCCTTACATCGGGCGTATTTTCGATGAGGTCAGGAGGGGGCGGGCACGCCGAACCCGCAGGAATGACAGGGGAGAAGCATGTCCATCATCGAAGCCGTCGCACCGCTCCACGAGGCCCACCGCGACAACCACACCCACCGCGACGTCAACGGCGGCTGGCTGCGCCCCGCGGTCTTCGGCGCGATGGACGGACTCGTCTCCAACCTGGCGCTCATGACCGGTGTCGCCGGCGGCGCCGTCTCCTCGCAGACCATCGTCATCACCGGCCTCGCCGGACTCGCGGCCGGCGCCTTCTCGATGGCCGCCGGCGAGTACACCTCGGTCGCCTCGCAGCGCGAGCTCGTCCAGGCCGAACTCGACGTAGAGCGGCGCCAGTTGCGCAAGCACCCGGTCGACGAGATGGAGGAGCTGGCCGCGCTCTACGTCTCCCGGGGCGTCGAGCCCGCGCTCGCCCGCGAGGTCGCCATGCAGCTGTCCCGCGACCCGGAGCAGGCGCTGGAGATCCACGCCCGCGAGGAGCTGGGCATCGACCCCGACGACCTGCCGTCGCCGACGGTCGCCGCGGTGTCCTCGTTCGGCTCCTTCGCGCTCGGCGCGCTGCTTCCCGTACTGCCGTACCTGCTCGGCGCCACCGCCCTGTGGCCGGCGCTGCTGCTCGCGCTCTTCGGGCTCTTCGCCTGCGGCGCGCTCGTGGCCCGGGTGACCGCCCGCAGCTGGTGGTTCAGCGGGCTCCGCCAGCTCGTCCTCGGCGGCGCCGCGGCGGCCGTCACGTACGGGCTCGGCATGCTCTTCGGCGCGGCTCTGTAGCGCTGCCGCCCCGCTCCGCACCCAAGGCCCCCGGATCCTCCGGGGGCCTTTCCCGTACCCGCCGGGCCGGGGTGTGTCGCTGTGACGTATCTCCCTGAGCGGATTCCGCGATCCAGTGGGACAATATGCGGGCCGCCACATATCTAGCCGATTACCTGGCGGTTTCGAACGCCCGACCACCGGGCATGAGGCACAAGCGCCGCGGGCAATGAGGCCCGCCCCTGCGACGGGTCGCCGGAGATCCCCGGATCCCATCCCGGATCCCCCGGAACCCCTGACCCGTCCCCCGCGGGAACGCCGTAGTTCCCGCCCCCACGCCTGAACCAACGCTGCGCCGATTGCCGCAGCACACCATCACCGCCCGTATCGGCGGTGTCCGCATGCTGGAATGAGCTATCCACTTCGCGAGAAGCCAGCCATCATGTAACCTGCACGAAATTTCGCGGAGGGCCAGCGTCGTCCCTCGGCTTTCGCTCCCCCGGACCCCGTCCGGGAGACGCCCCCAGCCACTACGACGACGGGAGAGCCGATGCGTTCCGACGCCTGGTCGCCCATGGACGGTCGCCCCGCCCCGCAGGGGATGTACGACCCCCGTAACGAACACGACGCCTGTGGTGTCGGGTTCGTGGCCACCCTCACCGGTGTTGCCAGCCACGAGCTGGTCGAGCAGGCGCTGACCGTACTGCGCAATCTCGAGCACCGCGGCGCCACCGGCTCCGAGCCCGACTCCGGAGACGGCGCCGGCATCCTGCTCCAGGTCCCGGACGCCTTCCTCCGAGAGGTGGCCGGATTCGAACTCCCCGCCGCCGGCTCGTACGCGGTCGGCATCGCCTTCCTCCCTGCAGACGGCTCCGCACAGGCTGTCTCGCAGATCGAGACGATCGCGTCCGAGGAGGGTCTGAACGTCCTCGGCTGGCGCGAGGTCCCCGTCGCCCCCGAGCTGCTCGGCGCCTCCGCGCGCGCCACCATGCCGGTCTTCCGCCAGCTCTTCGTCGCGGACGGCACGAGCAGCGGCATCGCGCTCGACCGCAAGGCCTTCGTCCTGCGCAAGCGCGCCGAGCGCGAGGCCGGGACGTACTTCCCGTCGCTCTCCGCCCGCACCATCGTCTACAAGGGCATGCTGACCACCGGCCAGCTGGAGCCCTTCTTCCCGGACCTGTCGGACCGCCGCTGCGCCACCGCCGTGGCCCTGGTCCACTCCCGGTTCTCCACGAACACCTTCCCGAGCTGGCCGCTCGCCCACCCGTACCGCTTCGTCGCCCACAACGGCGAGATCAACACGGTCAAGGGCAACCGCAACTGGATGACGGCCCGCGAGGCCCAGCTCGCCGGCGACGTCTTCGGCACCGGCGCCGACGGCCGGGGCATCGAGCGGATCTTCCCGGTCTGCACCCCGGACGCCTCCGACTCCGCCTCCTTCGACGAGGTCCTGGAGCTGCTCCACCTCGGCGGCCGCTCGCTGCCGCACAGCGTGCTGATGATGATCCCCGAGGCGTGGGAGAACCACACCTCCATGGACCCGGCCCGCAAGGCCTTCTACCAGTACCACTCCACCCTGATGGAGCCCTGGGACGGCCCGGCCTGCGTCACCTTCACCGACGGCGTCCAGGTCGGCGCGGTCCTCGACCGCAACGGTCTGCGCCCCGGCCGCTACTGGGTCACCGACGAGGGCCTCGTCGTGCTCTCCTCCGAGGTCGGCGTCCTCGACATCGACCCCGCCAAGGTCGTCCGCAAGGGCCGGCTGCAGCCGGGCAAGATGTTCCTCGTCGACACCGCCGAGCACCGCATCATCGAGGACGACGAGATCAAGGCCGCCCTCGCCGCCGAGCAGCCGTACGCGGAGTGGCTGGAGACCGGCGAGATCGAGCTCTCCGACCTCCCCGAGCGCGAGCACATCGTGCACACCCACGCCTCGGTCACCCGCCGCCAGCAGACCTTCGGCTACACCGAGGAAGAGCTCCGCGTCATCCTCGCCCCGATGGCCCGCACCGGCGCAGAGCCGATCGGCTCCATGGGCACGGACTCGCCGATCGCCGCCCTGTCCGAGCGGCCCCGGCTGCTCTTCGACTACTTCACCCAGCTCTTCGCGCAGGTCACCAACCCGCCGCTGGACGCCATCCGCGAGGAGCTCGTCACCTCGCTGCTGTCCTCGCTCGGCCCGGGCAGCAACCTGCTCGACCCGACCGCGGCCTCCTGTCGCAGCGTCACGCTGCCGTTCCCGGTGATCGACAACGACGAGCTGGCCAAGCTCATCCACATCAACGCCGACGGCGACATGCCCGGCATGAAGGCCGTGACCCTCTCCGGCCTGTACCGGGTCTCCGGCGGCGGCGACACGCTCGCCGCCCGCATCGAGGAGATCTGCGCCGAGGCCGACGCGGCGATCGAGGGCGGCGCCCGCCTGATCGTCCTGTCCGACCGGCACTCCGACGCCGAGCACGCGCCGATCCCGTCGCTGCTGCTCACCGCGGCCGTCCACCACCACCTCATCCGCACCAAGCAGCGCACCATGGTGGGTCTGCTGGTCGAGGCCGGTGACGTCCGCGAGGTCCACCACGTGGCCCTGCTCATCGGCTACGGCGCCGCCGCCGTCAACCCGTACCTGGCCATGGAGTCCGTCGAGGACCTGCTCCGCGCCGGCACCTTCCTGTCGGACATCGAGCCCGAGCAGGCCATCCGGAACCTGATCTACGCCCTCGGCAAGGGCGTCCTCAAGGTCATGTCCAAGATGGGCATCTCCACCGTCGCCTCCTACCGCGGCGCCCAGGTCTTCGAGGCCGTCGGCCTCGACACCGCCTTCGTCGAGAAGTACTTCAACGGCACCGCCACCAAGATCGGCGGCGCCGGCCTCGACGTGATCGCCAAGGAGGTCGCCGCCCGGCACGCCAAGGCGTACCCCGCCACCGGCATCGCCTCGGCGCACCGCGCCCTGGACATCGGCGGCGAGTACCAGTGGCGCCGCGAGGGCGAGCCGCACCTCTTCGACCCGGAGACGGTCTTCCGCCTCCAGCACGCCACGCGCTCCAAGCGGTACGACATCTTCAAGAAGTACACGGAGCGGGTGAACGAGCAGTCCGAGCGCCTGATGACGCTCCGCGGCCTGTTCGGCTTCACCTCCGACCGCCCGTCGATCTCCGTCGACGAGGTCGAGCCGGTCTCCGAGATCGTCAAGCGCTTCTCCACCGGCGCCATGTCGTACGGCTCCATCTCCCGCGAGGCCCACGAGACCCTCGCCATCGCCATGAACCAGCTGGGCGGCAAGTCCAACACCGGTGAGGGCGGCGAGGACCCGGACCGCCTCTACGACCCGGCGCGCCGCTCCGCGATCAAGCAGGTCGCCTCCGGCCGCTTCGGCGTCACCTCCGAGTACCTGGTCAACGCGGACGACATCCAGATCAAGATGGCCCAGGGCGCCAAGCCCGGCGAGGGCGGCCAGCTGCCCGGCCACAAGGTCTACCCGTGGGTCGCCAAGACCCGGCACTCGACGCCCGGCGTCGGCCTGATCTCCCCGCCGCCGCACCACGACATCTACTCCATCGAGGACCTGGCCCAGCTGATCCACGACCTCAAGAACGCCAACCCGGACGCCCGCATCCACGTGAAGCTGGTCTCCGAGGTCGGCGTCGGCACGGTCGCGGCCGGTGTGTCGAAGGCCCACGCGGACGTCGTGCTCATCTCCGGCCACGACGGCGGTACGGGCGCCTCGCCGCTCACCTCGCTGAAGCACGCGGGCGGCCCCTGGGAGCTCGGTCTCGCCGAGACCCAGCAGACCCTGCTGCTCAACGGCCTGCGCGACCGGATCGTCGTCCAGACCGACGGCCAGCTCAAGACCGGCCGTGACGTCGTCATCGCCGCGCTGCTCGGCGCCGAGGAGTTCGGCTTCGCGACCGCGCCGCTCGTCGTCTCCGGCTGCGTCATGATGCGCGTCTGCCACCTGGACACCTGCCCGGTCGGCATCGCCACCCAGAACCCGGTCCTGCGCGACCGCTTCTCCGGCAAGGCCGAGTACGTCGTCAACTTCTTCGAGTTCATCGCCCAGGAGGTGCGCGAGCTCCTCGCCGAGCTGGGCTTCCGCTCCATCGAGGAGGCCGTCGGCCACGCCGAGCTGCTCGACACCAGCCGCGCCGTCTCCCACTGGAAGGCGCAGGGCCTGGACCTGGAGCCGCTGTTCCACGTGCCCGAGCTGCCCGCCGGCGCGGTCCGCCACGCCCTGATCGAGCAGGACCACGGCCTGGAGAAGGCCCTCGACAACGAGCTGATCGAGCTCGCCGCCGAGGCCCTGAACGCCGAGTCCGCCGAGGCCGCCCAGCCGGTCCGCGCCCAGGTCGCGATCCGGAACATCAACCGGACCGTCGGCACCATGCTCGGCCACCACGTGACGAAGAGGTTCGGTGGCGCGGGCCTGCCCGCCGACACCATCGACATCACCTTCACGGGCTCCGCCGGCCAGTCCTTCGGCGCCTTCCTGCCGGCCGGTGTCACCCTGCGCCTGGAGGGCGACGCCAACGACTACGTCGGCAAGGGCCTCTCCGGCGGCCGCGTGATCGTCCGCCCGGACCGGGGCGCCGACCACCTGGCCGAGTACTCCACCATCGCGGGCAACACCATCGGCTACGGAGCCACCGGCGGCGAGCTGTTCCTGCGCGGCCGCACCGGCGAGCGCTTCTGCGTCCGCAACTCCGGCGCCCTGGTCGTCTCCGAGGGCGTGGGCGACCACGGCTGCGAGTACATGACCGGCGGCACGGCGGTCGTCCTCGGCGAGACCGGCCGCAACTTCGCGGCCGGCATGTCCGGCGGCGTCGCCTACGTGATCGACCTGGACCGGAACAACGTCAACTCCGGCAACCTGGGTGCGATCGAGGCCCTCTCGGACTCCGACAAGACGTGGCTGCACGACGTCGTGCGCCGCCACCAGGAGGAGACCGGCTCCACGGTCGCCGAGAAGCTGCTGGCCGACTGGGACGCGGCCGCGGCCCGGTTCAGCAAGATCATCCCCACCACGTACAAGGCAGTGCTCGCCGCCAAGGACGCCGCTGAGCTCGCCGGTCTCTCCGAGGCCGAGACCACCGAGAAGATGATGGAGGCGGCGACCAATGGCTGACCCCAAGGGCTTCCTGACCACCGGGCGCGAGGTCGCCAAGACCCGGCCGGTGAGCGAGCGCGTCAAGGACTGGAACGAGGTCTACGTCCCCGGCTCCCTGCTGCCGATCATCAGCAAGCAGGCCGGCCGCTGCATGGACTGCGGCATCCCGTTCTGCCACAACGGCTGTCCGCTGGGGAACCTCATCCCCGAGTGGAACGACTACGCCTACCGCGAGGACTGGCAGGCGGCGTCGGAGCGGCTGCACGCGACCAACAACTTCCCGGAGTTCACCGGCCGCCTGTGCCCGGCTCCGTGCGAGGCCGCGTGCGTGCTCGGCATCAACCAGCCGGCCGTCACCATCAAGAACGTCGAGGTCTCCATCATCGACAAGGCGTGGGACGGCGGTGACGTGCGGCCGCAGGCGCCCGAGCGCCTCTCCGGCAAGACCGTCGCCGTCATCGGCTCGGGCCCGGCGGGTCTCGCCGCCGCCCAGCAGCTGACCCGGGCCGGCCACACCGTGGTCGTGTACGAGCGGGCCGACCGCATCGGCGGTCTGCTGCGCTACGGCATCCCCGAGTTCAAGATGGAGAAGCGGCACATCAACCGGCGCATCGAGCAGATGCGCGCGGAGGGTACGAAGTTCCGCACCGGCGTCGAGGTCGGCCGCGACATCACCGCCACCGACCTGCGCAAGCGATTCGACGCGGTCGTCGTCGCCGCCGGCGCCACCACGGCCCGCGACCTGCCCGTGCCGGGCCGCGAGCTGGCGGGCATCCACCAGGCGATGGAGTACCTGCCGCTCGCCAACAAGGTGCAGGAGGGCGACTTCGTCACCCCGCCGATCACCGCCGAGGGCAAGCACGTCGTCGTCATCGGCGGCGGCGACACCGGCGCGGACTGCGTCGGCACGGCGCACCGGCAGGGCGCGGCCTCGGTCACCCAGCTGGAGATCATGCCGAGGCCGGGCGAGGAGCGGAACGCGGGCCAGCCCTGGCCGACCTTCCCGATGCTCTACAAGGTCACCTCGGCCCACGAGGAGGGCGGCGAGCGGGTCTACTCCGTCTCCACCACCCACTTCGAGGGCGACGAGGACGGCAACGTCCAGTTCCTGCACCTCGTCGAGGTCGAGTTCGTCGACGGCAAGCTGACCCAGAAGCCGGGCACCGAGCGGAAGATCCCCGCCCAGCTGGTCACGCTCGCCATGGGCTTCACCGGCACGGACGTGGAGAACGGCCTGGTCGCGCAATTTGGTCTAGACCTCGATGAGCGAGGTAACATCGCGCGTGACGCGGACTTCGCCACCAACGTCGATGGCGTCTTCGTCGCCGGTGACGCCGGCCGTGGCCAGTCGCTGATCGTCTGGGCCATCGCCGAGGGCCGCTCGGCCGCCCGCGGCGTCGACCGCCACCTCACGGGCGCCAGCTCCCTGCCGGCCCCGATCCGCCCGACGGACCGTTCCCTGACGGTCTGATCCGGCCGGGCCCGCTCTCGGGCGGGCCCCCACCAAGACGTCCCGTACAACGACGTACGGAACTGAGCGCGGCGCTTGCCCCACTGTCCCCGACCTGGACGACTGGGCGAGCGCCGGTGCGCGTTTCAGACGAGGGACGTCAGCCAGGCCGCCGCCGCGTCCAGGGCCGCGTCCGCCTCCGGCAGTACGCCGAGCCCGCCCAGGAAGCCGTGGAACATGCCCGTGTGGAGCTGGACGTGGGCCGGGACGCCGGACGTCGAGAGGCGGCGGGCGTAGGCGAGGCCCTCGTCGCGCAGGGGGTCGCAGTCGGCGAGGACGATCAGGGTCGGCGGCAGGCCGGAGACGTCGTCCGCCAGGCCGGGGGAGGCCGCGACCGGGTCGCCGTCGGGCCCCAGGTACTGCTGCCAGTACCAGCGCGTATGGGCCGTGGTGTGGAAGAAGCCCTCCGCGTACGTGTCGGCCGACCCGCCGTCCAGGCGGTGGTCCAGGACCGGGTAGACGAGCAGCTGGCCCGCGAGGGCCGGGCCGTGGTGGTCGCGGGCGCGCAGGGCGCAGGCCGCGGCCAGGTTGCCGCCGGAGGAGTCGCCGGCCAGGACCAGCGGCCGGCCGGGATACTTCGCCGCCGCCCACTCCAGGGCCGTCCAGACGTCGTCCTCGGCCGCCGGGAAACGGTGCTCGGGAGCCCGGCGGTAGCCGACCGAGACGACCGTCGCGCCGGTACGGGCGGCCAGCGCCCGGCACAGCCGGTCGTGGGTGTCGAGGTCGCACAGGACCCAGCCGCCGCCGTGCGCGAAGATGACGACCGGGCCGGCCTCGCCCTCGTATACACGGACGGGGACATCCTTCGCGTACGTGTCGGTGGCATCGGGCGGGACCTCTCCCAGGTGCGCCCGCGCCGCCGCCCGCAGTGCCGCCGCGCCCGCCTCGGGGCGCGGGAAGCCCGCCGACATCGCGTCGCACAGGGCCCGGGCCGCGGGAGTGAGCGGATCCGTCGTCATGCGGTGAGCCCTCCGTCCACCGTGAACTCCGCGCCCGTCACGTACGAGGCCGCGTCCGACAGCAGGAAGGCGACGAGCTCCCCGACCTCCTGCGGCCGGCCCATCCGGCCCAGCGGCACGTGCGACCAGTCCTTGTCCGCGACCGCCGCCGTCATGGGCGTGTCGACGGCGCCCGGATGGACCGTGTTGACGCGGATGCCGTACGGCGCGAGGTCCCGGGCGGCCGAGCGGCTCAGCCCGCGCAGCCCGAACTTGCCCGCCCCGTAAGCCGCGTGGCCCGGGACGCCGACGAGCCCTGCCGTCGACGACACGTTCACGACCGAGCCCCCGCCCGCCTCGCGCAGTACCGGCAGCACCGCCTGCATGCCGAGGAACGGCCCCAGGAGGTTGACCCGCAGCAGGAGTTCGAAGTTCTCGTACGTCTCCGACCCGACCGGCGCGGTCCGCCACAGAGCCGCGTTGTTGACCAGGCCGTCGAGGCGTCCGTACGAGGCGAGGGCCGTGTCCACGACCGTCGTCCAGCCTTCCGGAGACGTCACGTCGTGCCGTACGAACACGCCCTGGTCCGCGCCGAGTTCGGCCGCGACCGCCCGGCCCTCCTCCTCCCGTACGTCGGTGAGGACGACCCGCGCCCCGGCCGCCGCCAGGAGCCGCGCCTCCGCGGCTCCCTGGCCCCGGGCCGCGCCGGTGACGACGACGGTCTTCCCGTCGAGGGCGCTCACGCGGTCGCCTCGCGGGCGCGGAAGTGCGGGATGACCTTCTCGCCCCACTGCCGGATGGTCTCCAGGCACACCTCCTGCGGCACCGTGCCCATCTGGATGAGGCACATCACCTCGTCGACCCCGGTCTCCCGCAGCCGCTCCACGTACGCGACGGCCGTGTCGGCGTCCCCGTAGGCGTGGTCGGCGTTGTACGTGCCGGTGTCGACCGGGCGGGCCGGGATGTTCGCCTCGTGCAGCCGGGCCACCAGCTCCTCCCGCTCCCGGGCGAGCGCGGCGACGTGGTCCTCGTCCTCGGCGTAGCCGGTGGGCGCGGGCGCGTTGCCGTACCAGTGCGCGATGGACTCGGCGAAGAAGCGCTGGCCGCGGGTGCCGAGCCGGAGCGCGCGGGCCGCGTCGTCCAGGACGATCGTCGGGCAGAGCGCCGAGAAGTGGTCGTTGACCTCGGTCGAGACGAGCCGGGAGCCGTCGCGCACGGCGATGGCCTCGTCGTACACCTTGCGCATCGCGCGCACGTCGTCGGCGCCCGCGAAGCCCATCACCAGCGCGCCGATGCCGAGTTCGGCGGCCAGCTTGAGGGTGTCGTGCTTGGAGCAGGCCATGAAGAGCGGCGGGTGCGGGTCCTGCACGGGCCGGGGCAGGATCGCGCCGGGGCCGATGTCGAGCGAGCCGTGCCACTCGAAGTCCGGCTCGCGCCAGGCGGCGGAGAAGATCCGCAGCGCCTCCTCCATCTGCGGATACGTGTCGTCGGGGCGCACCCCGAACATGCGCATCTCCTGCTTGGTCGCCCCGCGCCCGGCCCCGATGTCGACCCGGCCGCCGGACAGCACGTCGAGCATGGCGGCCCGCTCGGCGACCCGGACCGGGTGCTGGTAGCCGAAGGGCATGGTGACCACGCCGTGGCCGATGCGGATGTGCTTCGTCCGGGCGGCGACCCAGGTCAGGAAGATCTCGGACGCGCTCATGTGGGCGTACTGGGTGAGGGAGTGGTGCTCGACCGCCCAGATCCGGTCGAAGCCCATCTCCTCGGCGAGAACGGCCTGTTCGACGCAGTCGTGGATGACCTGGCGTTCGCGCTCGGGGGTGGGGTCGACGAGCTGGGCCTCGAAGATCATCGAGAACTTCATGCTGAGCTCTCCTTCGCTCCGGGTTCTTCGAACCCTGGGAAGCTATTTCGAATAGGAATACTTCTAGCAGGCATACATAGACCCTGGAAGGGGGTCGTAGACTTCGGTCCGTGGCGGACGACAAGACAGAGGAACCGGTGGAGCTGCCCGGGCTCCCGGCGACCAGCTGGGCGGTGCTCGGGCTGCTCTCCTTCGGGCGGGAGCTGTCCGGCTACGACCTGAAGAAGTGGTCGGACTGGTCGCTGCGCTTCTTCTACTGGAGCCCGTCGTTCAGCCAGATCTACGGCGAGCTCAAGCGCCTGGAGAAGGCCGGCTACGCCACCTCGCGGCTCGTCGCGCCCGAGGTCGGCACGCGGGACAAGCGGGTCTACCGCATCACCGACGAGGGCCTGGCCGCCGTGCGCACCTGGGCCCGCACCGCGCCGCTCGACCCGCCGGTGCTCAAGCACGGGCCGATGCTGCGGCTCTGGCTCGGCCACCTCCTCGAACCCGAGCAGATGCGCGAGATCCTCGCCGGGCACCGGGAGTTCGCCGAGACCATGCGGCAGCGCGCCGAGGCGGACGTCGAGGGCGCCAAGGCGGACGAGGCGTGGGCGTACCCGACGCTCACCCTGAAGTGGGCCGAGCGGTACTACGCCTCCGAGCGCGACCTCGCCGACGCCATGCTCGCCGACATCGAGGAGCTGGAGTCGGAGCGGGAGCGGCGGCGCGGCAAGCGCCCGTAACCGCGCCGGAAGTAGAGCAGGGGGCCGGCGCCGGAGCGGTGCGCGGTCAGAGCCGTGACCCGTCCGAGGGTGATGGCGTGGTCGCCGCCGTCCAGGACGTCGTCGAGCGCGCACTCGACCGTCGCGAGCGCGCCGTCGAGCAGCGGGGCGCCGTTGCCGCCCGGCCGCCAGGCCGTGCCCGCGAACTTGTCGCCGCCCGTCACCGCGAACCGCCGGCACAACTCCTCCTGGTCGGCGGCGAGGGCGTTGACCGCGAAGGCGCCGGCCGCCCGGATGCGCGGCCAGGTCGTCGAGGTGTGCGCCGGACAGAAGCAGACGAGTGGCGGGTCGAGCGAGACGGACGAGAAGGACTGCACGGCCATGCCGACGGGCTGTCCGTCGGGTGTGACGGCCGTGATCACGGCGACGCCTGTGCAGTGGCCGGCCAGGGCGTTCTTGATGTCGCCGATGTCGATGGGTTCCATGGGAAGACCTCCCGAGAATGTTCCTACTAGGTATATGCCTAACCGAAACGCCTGTGATTGGATACCGGCCACGCCCGTACGTCAAGTAGGGAGGAAGCTTCCTTGCAAGGCCGTACACCCCCTCACCGGGCAGCCCAACAGCTGCCGCTGCTCGCGGCGGCCGCACGGTCCGCCGCCTCGGAGGCGTACCGGCGGGCGGCGTCCGAGATGGTCCAGCTCCACGGCGGCATCGGTATCACCTGGGAGCACCCGGCCCACGACCACCTCAAACGCGCCCACGCCGCCGCCTGTCTGCTCGGCGCCCCCGCCGCGCACCGGGGCCGCATCGCCGCCGGAATCGGCCTGGCCTAAACGGATGGTCAGGGGCGCCGCAGGTGGGCGAACATGACCGCATGACCTCTCTCGTGCGACACGTCACCATCGACTGCTCCGACGCCTACGCCCTGGCCTCCTTCTGGGCCCAGGTGCTCGACGGCCGCCTCGCCGACGACGACAACCCCGGCGACCCCGAGGCGACCGTCGACTCGGCCGGCGCGTGCCTGCTCTTCGTCCGGGTGCCCGACAAGAAGTCGGTCAAGAACCGCGTCCACCTCGACCTCCAGCCGCAGGACCGCACGCGGGACGAGGAGGTCGAGCGGGTGATCGGACTCGGCGCGAGCCTCGTCGACGACCGGCGCCGGCCGGACGGCACGGGGTGGGCCACCATGGCCGACCCCGAGGGGAACGAGTTCTGCATCGAGCGCAGCAAGGCCGAGCGCGCGGCGACCGAGCGTGCGGAGTAGTCCGGAGTAATCCAGACAGAAGGCGTCGGGTTTCCGGTGTTCCCTGGAGGCATGGGAGACAACGGAAACACCCCGACCGCCGGCTGGGCGGCCTTCGAGGCCGCCGAACCCGATCTCGCGGCCACCGTCCGCGAGCGCTTCGGCCAGTACACCCACCACGCCCTCGCCACCCTCCGCAGGGACGGCTCGCCGCGGCTGAGCGGGATCGAGGCGGAGTTCCGGGACGGTGAGCTGTGGCTCGGCATGATGCCGAACTCGCTCAAGGCCCGGGATGTGCGCCGCGACCCGCGCTTCTCGCTGCTCGCCAACCCGGGCGAGGGCACGGGCATGGGCGGCGGCGACGTCCGCGTCTCCGGGCGCGCGGTCGAGGTCACGGACCCGCGGACCCTGGACTGGTACGCGAAGGTGGCCGGCGCGCCGCAGCCCTTCCACCTCTTCCGGGTCGAACTGACGGAGGTCGTGCGGACCTCGGTGGAGGGCGAGGAGATCGTCTTCCGGACGTGGGCGCCGGGACGGGCGGTGCGCACGCTCCGGCGTGGGAACGACGACTCCCCGACCCGGGAGGATGCCGTCTAGCGGTCCGTCAGCACCCGGGCCCGGCACCAGGACGGACTGCCCCAGGCGTCCCTCAGGGGCCGGGCCCTGCGCAGCCAGAGGGAGAGGTCGAGCTCCTCGGTGTAGCCGATCGCGCCGTGGACCTGGAGGGCGGTGGCGGCGGCCGCGTGGGCGGCCTCGCCGGCCGTCACCTTCGCCGCCGCGAGATCGCCGCTCTCGAAGGTGAGCGCCGCTCCGAAGAGCAGCGGCCGGGCGAACTCCAGGCCGATCAGGGTGTCCGCGAGCCGGTGCTTGACCGCCTGGAACGAGCCGATCGGCACTCCGAACTGGGTGCGCTGCCTCGCGTACGCCACCGTTCGGTCGAGCAGCGCGAGCCCGAGCCCGAGGGACTGCGCCGCCGTCGCGAGCAGCGCCCACTCCCGTGCCCGCCCGGCCGCCGCGACGACCTCCGGCCCGGCCGCGAGCAGCTCCCCGCCGGGCGCCGGCCGGGCGAGCCGCCGTACCGGATCGGCCGAGACCCGGACCTCCTCGTGCCCGGGCGCGATCCGCAGCTCCTCGCCCCGGACGGCGAGCACGAGATCGGCGGCGTCCGCGTCCAGGGCGTACGGCGATGCGCCGTCGAGCGCCAGCGTCGCCACCGTCCCGCCCGTCACGAGCCCTGGCAGCAGCCGTTTCGCCGGTCCCGGCTCGCCCCGTTCGGCGAGCTCCGCGAGCAGCGCCGTCGCCGCGACCGTCTCCACGACCGGCCCCGGGACGGCGTGGCGGCCCAACTCGACGAAGGCGTGGGCGAGTTCGACGGGAAGCGGTCCCATCCCCTCGTACGCCTCGGGCGCGGCGAGCGCGAACACGCCCGCCTCGCCGAGCCGGGCCCACAGCGCCCGCCCGGGCCCGGGATCGCCCGCGGCCCAGGCACGTATCGCCGTCGGGGTGCCGGCGGCGGTCAGCATCGCGTCGAGCGAGCGCGCGAAGTCGCGCTGTTCGTCGGTCGGCAGGAAACGCATCAGCGGCGGCCCTTCGGGAGGCCGAGCAGGCGCTCGGCGATGATGTCGCGCTGGATCTCGTTGGTGCCGGCGTAGATCGGCCCGGCGAGCGAGAAGACATGGCCCTCGGCCCACTCGCCGTCCGACAGCTCGCCCTCCGCGCCCAGCAGGTCGAGTGCCGTCTCGTGCAGGGCGATGTCGTACGTCGACCAGAACACCTTGTTGAGGCTCGACTCGGCGCCGACGGTCGCCCCCGCCGCGAAGCGCGAGGCTCCGGCCGCGGTGAACAGCTGGTACGCCCGCGCGCCGATCACCGCGTCCGCGACCCGGTCGCGCAGCGCCGTGTCGGCCGGGTCCGCCCGGTCCCGCCACAGCCGTACGAGACGGTCGGCGGCGGCCAGGAAGCGGCCGGGGGAGCGGAGGGTGAGCCCGCGCTCGTTGCCGGTGGTGGACATGGCGATCCGCCAGCCCTGGCCGGGCTCGCCGATCACGTCCTCGTCCGGCACGAACACCTCGTCCAGGAACAGCTCGGCGAAGGCCGGCTTGCCGTCGAGCCGCCCGATCGGCCGCACGGTCACGCCCGGCGCCCGCAGGTCGAACATCAGGTACGTCAGGCCCCGGTGCGGCCGGCCCTCCGACGCCGGGCCCGGGTCGGTGCGGAAGATCCCGAAGGCCCGGTCGGCGAACGCCGCCCGCGACGACCAGGTCTTCTGCCCGGAGAGCAGCCAGCCGCCCGCCGTCCGCACCGCCCGCGAGCTGAGCGAGGCCAGGTCGGACCCGGCCTCCGGCTCCGACCACGCCTGCGCCCAGACCGTCTCGCCGGTCGCCATGGACGGCAGGATCCGGACCCGCTGCTCCTCGGTGGCGTGGTCGAAGAGGGTGGGGGCGAGCAGGTTGATGCCGTTCTGCGAGACCCGGCCGGGCGCCCCCGCCGCGTAGTACTCCTCCTCGAAGGCCAGCCAGCGGAAGATGTCGGCGCCCCGGCCGCCGTACCGCTCCGGCCAGGAGACCACCGACCAGCGGTCGGCGGCGAGTTCGGCCTCCCAGGCGCGGTGGGCGGCGAAGCCCTCCGCCGTCTCCAGGGACGGCAGCGGCTCGGCGGGCACATGGGCGCGCAGCCAGGCCCGGGCCTCGGCCCGGAACTCCTCCTCGGCGCTCGAACAGGCCAGATCCATCAGCGCGCCGCCTCCTTCATCCCCGCGACGTCCATCCCGCCGAGGGAGTCCGCCGCCGTCTCCGCGTTGTGCGCGTGGGCCAGGTGGTGCAGGCCGAAGACCGAGTCGAGGCCGGAGTGCAGGCCCTGGAGGTCCTCGGCCTGGTTCACCGCGCGCTTGGTCAGCGCGAGCCCGAACTGCGGCATCTCCGCGACGCGCAGCGCCAGCCGCTCGGTGGTGGCGTCCAGTTCGTGGCGCGGCACGACCCGGTTGACCATGCCGAGCTCGTACGCCCGCCCGGCCGGCATCCGGTCGCCGGTGTAGAGGAACTCCTTGGCGATCCGCGGCGGCATCACCCACGGGTGCGCGAAGTACTCGACGCCCGGGATCCCCATCCGCACCACCGGGTCGGCGAAGAAGGCGTCCTCGCTGGCCACGATCAGGTCGCAGACCCAGGCGAGCATCAGGCCGCCCGCCACACAGGCCCCCTGGACCGAGGCGATCACCGGCTTCGGCAGCTCGCGCCAGCGCCGGCACATGCCCAGGTACACCTCCGACTCGCGGGCGAAGCGCGACTCGCCGCCGCGCCGCTCCGAGTGGTCCCACCACAGCCCGGCGCGCCGCTCGAACGGCAGGTGCGCGTCGCGCTCGGGGGTGCCGATGTCGTGCCCGGCGGAGAAGTGGTCGCCCGCCCCGGCGAGCACCACGACCTTCACCCCGGGGTCCTCGGCGGCCCGGTAGAAGGCGGCGTCGAGGGCGTAGGTCATGGCCGAGTTCTGGGCGTTGCGATAGCGGGGGCGGTTCATCGTCACGTACACGACCGGGCCGCGCCGCTCGTACAGGACAGGGGTGCCAGACAATGTCTCATCCTTCCCTAACAAGTGTTTGGTAGGTTACCGTGCAGCCATGAGCAGCGCCATGAGCAGCGTCGAGGAGTTCCGCACCGAGATACGCGACTGGCTGAAGGTCCGGCTCGGCGGGGAGTTCGCCGCGCTGAAGGGCCTCGGCGGCCCCGGCCGGGAGCACGAGGCCTTCGCCGAACGGCTCGCCTGGGAACGGCACATGGCCGCCCACGGCTGGACCTGCGTCGGCTGGCCGAAGGAGTACGGCGGGCGCGGCGCGAGCATCGAGGAGCAGATCGCCTTCCACGAGGAGTACGCCCTCGCCGACGCCCCCGCCCGGGTCAACCACATCGGCGAACAGCTCCTCGGCCCCACCCTCATCGACCACGGCACCGAGCAGCAGAAAGCCCGCTTCCTGCCCGCCATCAGGGCCGTCGAGGAGCTGTGGTGCCAGGGCTACAGCGAACCCGGCGCCGGCTCCGACCTCGCCGCCGTGCGCACCCGGGCCGTACGGGAGGGCGACGAGTGGGTCGTGCACGGCCAGAAGATCTGGACCTCGCTCGCCCACGAGTCCCAGTGGTGCTTCGTCCTCGCCCGGACGGAGTCACGCGCCCCCGGCGCCCGACCGCACGCCGGGCTCTCCTACCTCCTCGTCCCGCTCGACCAGCCCGGCGTCGAGATCCGGCCGATCACCCAGCTCACCGGCACCAGCGAGTTCAACGAGGTCTTCTTCGACGGCGCCCGCACCCCGGCCGGCCACGTCGTCGGCGCCCCCGGCGACGGCTGGCGGATCGCCATGGCCACCCTCGGCTACGAGCGCGGCGTCTCCACCCTCGGCCAGCAGGTCGGCTTCCGCCGCGAGTTCGAGGCGCTCCTCGACCTCGCCCGCGCCAACGGCGCCGCCGCCGACCCGCTGATCCGCGACCGGCTCGTCCGCGCCTGGATCGGCCTGCGCACCATGCGCGCCAACGCCCGGTACGGCGCCGACCCCTCCATGGCCAAGCTCTACTGGTCCCACTGGCACCGCGACCTCGGCGAACTCGCCATGGACGTCCGCGGCGCCGCCGGCACCCTCGCCGCCGGAGCGCCGTACGAACTCGACGACTGGCAGCGCCTGTTCCTGTTCTCCCGCGCCGACACCATCTACGCCGGGTCGAGCGAGATCCAGCGGAACATCATCGCCGAGCGGGTGCTCGGCCTCCCGAAGGAGCCCCGCGCATGAGCCCCCGTACCCCGCCGCCGCCCTACGTCGCAGGCCACGGCCTGCTCGCCGGGCGCACCGCCCTCGTCACCGCCGCCGCCGGCGCCGGCATCGGCGGCGCCACCGCCCGCCGCCTCCTGGAGGAGGGCGCCCGCGTGCTGATCAGCGACGCCCACGCCCGCCGCCTCAAGGAGACCGAGACCGCGCTCGCCGCCGAGTTCGGCGCCGGCAAGGTCGCCGCCCTGCCCTGCGACGTCACCGACGAGAGCCAGGTCCAGGCCCTGTACGACACGGCCGTACGGCTCCACGGCGGCCTCGACGTCCTCGTCCACAACGCCGGCCTCGGCGGCACCGCCGAGCTCGCCGACATGACCGACGAACAGTGGCACCGGGTCGTCGACGTCACCCTGAACGGCACCTTCCGCTGCACCCGCGCCGCGCTGCGCCACTTCCGCGACACCGGCCGCAAGGGCGTCATCGTCAACAACGCGTCCGTCATCGGCTGGCGCGCCCAGGCAGGCCAGGCCCACTACGCCGCCGCCAAGGCCGGCGTCATGGCCCTCACCCGCTGCGCCGCGGTCGAGGCCGCCGCCCTCGGCGTCCGCGTCAACGCCGTCGCGCCCTCCCTCGCCATGCACCCGCACCTGGTCAAGGTCACCTCGGCCGAGCTGCTCGACGAGCTGACCGCGCGCGAGGCGTTCGGGCGGTACGCCGAGCCGTGGGAGGTCGCCAACGTCATCGTCTTCCTGGCCAGCGACTACTCCTCCTACATGACCGGCGAGACGGTCTCCGTCAGCAGCCGGCACCCGTAGGACAACAATGGACGCGTGCCAACGACCAAGCCTTCCCCCAAGAACCCGAAGAAGAAGCCCCAGGTGACCGCCTCGCCCGAGCGGCGCCGCGAGCTGCTCGGCATCGCCGCCGAGGTGTTCGCCGCCCAGGGGTACAACGCCACCACCGTCCGCAAGATCGCCGACGAGGCGGGCATGCTCGCCGGCAGCCTCTACTACCACTTCGATTCCAAGGAATCGATGCTCGACGAGATCCTCTCGACCTTCCTGAACGAGCTCTGGGACGGGTACGACACCGTGCTCGCCGCCGGACTCGGCCCCCGGGAGACCATCGAGGCCCTCGTCACCGAGTCCTTCCGGGAGATCGACCGGCACCGCGCCGCCGTCGCCATCTACCAGAAGGAGTCCCGCCACCTCGCCGACCAGCCGCGCTTCCACTACCTCGCCGACTCGCAGGTGAAGTTCGAGAAGGCGTGGCTCGGCACCCTGGAGCGCGGGGTCGAAAGCGGCGCCTTCCGCGCCGACCTCGACATCCGGCTCACCTACCGCTTCGTGCGCGACACCGTCTGGGTCGCCGCGAGCTGGTACCGCCCGGGCGGCCGGCACAGCCCGGAGGAGATCGCCCGCCAGTACCTGTCGATGGTGCTCGACGGGATCGCCGTACGCACGTAACCCGTTTCGATCCTCAGGAGGAACAGTCATGGCCGAGGCATACATCGTCGACGCGGTCCGCACCCCGGTGGGCCGCCGCAAGGGCGGGCTCGGCGCCGTCCATCCGGCGGACCTCGGCGCCCACGTCCTGAAGGCCCTCGTCGCGCGCACCGGCATCGACCCGGCCGCCGTCGAGGACGTGGTCTTCGGCTGCCTCGACACCGTCGGGCCGCAGGCCGGCGACATCGCCCGCACCTGCTGGCTCGCCGCCGGCCTGCCCGAGGAGGTCCCCGGCGTCACCGTCGACCGCCAGTGCGGCTCCTCCCAGCAGGCCGTCCACTTCGCCGCCCAGGGCGTGCTCTCCGGCACCCAGGACCTGGTGGTCGCGGGCGGCACCCAGAACATGACGATGATCCCGATCGCCTTCGCCTCCCGGCAGGCCGCCGAGCCGCTCGGCCTCACCCAGGGCCCGTACGCCGGTTCCGAGGGCTGGCGCGCCCGGTACGGCGACGCGCCGGTCAACCAGTTCCACGGCGCCGAGCTGATCGCCGCCAAGTGGGGCATCACCCGGCGCGACCAGGAGGAGTTCGCGCTGCGCTCGCACCAGCGCGCGCTGCGCGCGATCGACGAGGGCCGCTTCGCCCGCGAGACCGTGGCCTACGGGGACGTGACGGTCGACGAGGGCCCGCGCCGCGACACCAGCCTGGAGAAGATGGCGGGCCTCAAGACGGTCGTCGAGGGCGGCACGATCACCGCCGCCTGCTCCTCCCAGGTCTCGGACGGCGCGGCCGCGATGCTGATCGCGAGCGAGCGCGCGGTGCGCGAGCACGGGCTCACGCCCCGGGCCCGTATCCACCACCTGTCGGTGCGCGGCGAGGACCCGATCCGGATGCTGTCCGCGCCGATACCGGCGACCGCGTACGCCCTGAAGAAGACCGGCATGACCATCGACGGCATCGACCTCGTCGAGATCAACGAGGCCTTCGCCCCGGTCGTCCTCGCCTGGCTCAAGGAGACCGGCGCCGACCCGGAGCGCGTCAACGTCAACGGCGGCGCCATCGCCCTCGGCCACCCGCTGGGCGCGACCGGCGTGAAGCTGATGACGACACTGCTGCACGAACTGGAGCGCACGGGCGGCCGCTACGGGCTGCAGACGATGTGCGAGGGCGGTGGCCAGGCGAACGTGACGGTCATCGAGCGGCTCTGACCACGAGGTCGCAGCACCCCCACCGTCCGGCCGGAGGCCGGCGCAGGCGTTGTCGAGCGGCTCTGAGCAACGGCGGTGGCCCGCACCCCGGGCGGGGTGCGGGCCGTCTGCTTGTACGGGGACGGTCAGGCCACCAGGCGGTCCCGGAGACCGGCCATGGTGCGCAGGTCCAGGCCGAGGCCGTCGGTGAGATACCGGAAGAGGCCGCCGTAGCGGGCGCGGACCTCGTCGAGGGCCGCGTCCAGGTACTCCTGGCGGACCTCCTGGAGCGGGACGATCAGGTCCGGGTTCTGCATCGTGCCGCTCTGCCGGAGGCCCTCGCGCACCCGGGCGTCGTAGGCGGCACGGAAGGTGTTGGAGGCCAGGTAGTCGTCCGTGGCGACGGGCTCGGGCACGCCGAGCAGCTGGAGCAGCAGCCAGCTCTCCCAGCCGGTGCGGTCCTTGCCCGAGGTGCAGTGGTAGAGGACCGGGGCGGCGCCGGGCGCGGCGAGTTCGCGGAGGGTCGTGCCGAGGCGCTCGCGGTTGGCGGCGCTGGTGACGAAGGTGCGGTACACCTCCGTCATGAAGGCCGCGGCCCGGCCGCCGCCGAGCATCTCCTCCTGCCGGACCGGGTCGCGCGAACCGATGGCGGCGAGCAGCTGCCCGTACAGACC
Organism: Streptomyces sp. NPDC003943; assembly: GCF_053605265.1. Classification (NCBI taxonomy): domain Bacteria; kingdom Bacillati; phylum Actinomycetota; class Actinomycetes; order Kitasatosporales; family Streptomycetaceae; genus Streptomyces; species Streptomyces sp. NPDC003943. The sequence continues at coordinate 28,421 of NZ_JBSGIW010000003.1, forward strand.
GTTGTCCGTGACGGACCTGGAGACCCCGGCGACGCCGGCCGGCAGCCGGTCGGCCCCGTCGTACTGCACCTCCAGCGGGATCCGGAAGTCGATCACCCGGCCGAGACCGAGGCCGGCGACGGTGGTCACGTCGGCGTCGGTCAGCTTGCCCAGGTGGTCGCCGCGGTAGACGAGCCCGTACCGGACCCGCTTGCCGTCGTACGTGCCGTAACCGCCCAGGTCACGGACGTTGACCGCGCCCTGGAGCGGGATCTGGCGGATCCCGCTCGTGGTCGCGCGGACCCGTGGCCGGGCGAGGCCGGGCGGGGCGGCGACCGCGAGGAGCGCGGTGGCGCCGGCGGTGCTCAGCAGTGCGCGTCTCGACAGTGCGTGGCTGGCCAGAGACATGGCTGACTCCCTCACGAGGATGGAAGGGTACGGAGCACGTGCGCGGCCTCGGACATGATCCGGGTGACGAGTTCCGCGCAGCTGGGCAGGTCCTCGATCACCCCCGCGACCTGTCCGGAGGCCATGACGCCGAGGTCGGTGCGGCCCTCGACCATGGCGGCCTTCAGGAGCATCGGCGTGTTCGCGGCGAGCAGGACCTGGCTCCAGGACAGGTCCTTGCCGTGGCGCATCGCGAGGCCGTCGCGGACCATCGCCGTCCAGGACATCCCGCTGAGCCTGCGGAAGCCCGCGGCCCGGCGCACCGCCTGCGCCAACGCCCTCACCGGGCCCGCCTTCTCGAGCGCGGCGACCATCTCGGTGCGCAGCATCCGGTGCGGCAGGCCGTCGACGGCGGTGGTGACGGTGACGTCCCGGACCGTCGCGGCCAGGTACCTCGCCTTGACCGCGTCGGGCACGGTCGAGTCGGAGGTGAGGAGGAAGCGGGTGCCCATCGCGACGCCCGCCGCCCCGTAGGCGAGCGCGGCGACCAGGCCGCGCCCGTCGTGGAAGCCGCCGGCCGCGATCACCGGGATGCCGACGGCGTCCACCACCTGCGGCAGGAGCACGGTCGTCGCCACCTCGCCGGTGTGCCCGCCGCCCTCGGCGCCCTGTACGACCACCGCGTCCGCGCCCCACGCGGCGACCTTCTCGGCGTGCCGGCGCGCCCCGATGGACGGGATGACGACGACACCGGCGTCCTTGAGCTCGGCGATCAGCTCGCGGGAGGGCGCGAGGGCGAAGGAGGCGACCCGGACGCCCTCGTCGACGATGATCCGGACCCGCTCGCGCGCGTCGCCCGCGTCGGCGCGCAGATTGACCCCGAACGGCTGGTCGGTGCGGGACTTCACCTCCCGTACCGCGGACCGCAGTTCGTCGACGGTCATGGTCGCGGAGGCGAGGATGCCGAGCGCGCCGGCGTTGGCGGTGGCGGAGACGAGCCGGGGCCCGGCGACCCAGCCCATGCCGGTCTGGACGAGGGGGTGGCGGACGCCGACGAGCTTGGTGAGCGCGGTCTCCATGCCGGGGGTGGCGTCCATGCGGGCGGTGTCCGAGCCGGGTGTGTCCGTGCCGGCGGTGTCCGTGCCGGGGGTTTCCATCAGGACCTGACCTCGCGCTCGCGCACCCCGGCCGGGTCGATGACCTCGCGGATGAGCCGGAGCTCCTCGGCGCTCGGCTCACGCGTCGCGGGCACGTCGGCCTCGATCACGAGCTCGAAGCCGGTGGCCGCCCGTACGTCGTCGACGCTCACGCCCGGGTGCACGGAGGCGAGCCGCATCCGGTGGTCCGGCGTCGCGAAGTCGAGCACGGCGAGGTCGGTGACGACGCGGGGGAGGCGGTGGTACGGGCCGGTGGCGTGGTCGTAGCCGACGCCGCTGATCATGTCGACGCGCTCGACGAACACCCGGGGCGAGTGCCTGGGGATCCAGTAACTCACCGGATTGTTCAGGGTGTTGACGGGTGCGCCGCGCACGCCGAGGAGCTGGCGGGCGGGCCGCTCCCAGTCGCCGATGCAGGAGATGTTCTGGTTGCCGTAGCGGTCGATCTGGCTGGCGCCCATCATCACGTGCCGCTTTCCGCCCGTGACCATGGTCAGGTGCCGGCGGTACGGCAGCCAGCCCTCGGGCCGCCCGTCGAGGCCGACCAGCATCGCCTCGCCGTCGGTGAGGAGCAGGTCGGGGGAGAAGGTCCGCTTGGCGAGGCGGGCGCCGAGGGCGGGGATCAGGCCCATGGGGCTGGCGAGCACCTCGCCGTCGCCGCGCCATGCCTCGGCGCAGGCGATCACGCAGTACTCGGCCCGGGTGACGGCCGTCATCGTGAGTCGTCCTTTCGCTCGTCGTGCCAGGCGCGCACGGCGGCCTGGTAGTCGTCCTCGCTCTTGCCGGACAGGAAGCGTTCGGCGAACTCGGGCCAGGGGGTGGTCGCGTAGAGCTTCTGGAAGGGCTCGTCGCGGTCGTGGTCGGGGACGCAGGAGGTGAAGTGGGCGCCGTTCGGGGTCTCGACGACGCCGGTGACGCTGTGCCGGGAGACGAGCAGGCTCTGCGGCACGGTGTCCGGGCCGAAGCCGGTCTCGTCGTCGACGAGGCGTTCGCAGGAGACGTACGCGGTGTCGGCGGCCTCGCAGAAGAGGTCGTCGAAGTACGGGTCGGGGCCGAGGTACTGGGCGTTGCCGAGGCGGTCGGCGCGGTTGAGGTGGACGAGGGCGGCGTCCATGCGGAGCGCGGGCACGGCGACGAACTCCTCGCCGTCCTCGTACGGGGAGGTGACCGTCCGCAGGCCCGGGTTGACCCGCATGACGTCGGAGCCGAGGCCGGCCCGCACCGGCAGGAAGGGCAGCCGGTTGGCGGCCGCGTGCAGGCCCCACATGAACATGGCCTCGTCGAGCTCGGTGAGCTCGAAGGCGGCGCGCTCGCGGGCGGCCCGGAAGTGCGGTTCGAGGGGGATGGAGTCGAGGGTCGCGAAGGGTGTGACGAGGCGTCGGAGACGGCCGGCGGCGGCGAGCAGGCCCACGTCGGGGCCGCCGTACGAGATCACGGTGAGATCGGTGATCTCGGACCGGAGCAGCGCTCTGACCAGGGCCATCGGCTTGCGCCTGGAGCCCCAGCCGCCGATGCCGATCGTCATCCCGGAGCGGAGGCGCGCCACCACGTCCTCGGGCGTCATGGTCTTGTCGGTCACCGGTCCCCACCGTCCCTTCCGAAGGAGTCGCGGACCCGGTCGGCGATGCCGCTGAGGTTGGCCTCGAAGGTGAAGCCCTGCTCGTAGCGGTAGCTGCGGCGCACGTCGACCGGGTCGATGCCGTTGATGGCTGCCTTGGCGAGCCGGATGAGGGTGCCGTCCTTGGCCGCGATCTCGGCCGCCAACTCCAGAGCCGCCGAGTGGAGTTCCTCGCGAGGCACCACCTTCCACACCGAGCCGTGGGCGTGCAGCTCCTGCGCGGTGGCGGTGCGCGAGGTGTAGTACAGGGCGCGCATCAGGTGCTGCGGCACGAGCCGGGCGAGATGGGTGGCGGCGCCGAGCGCGCCCCGGTCGAGTTCGGGGAGGCCGAAGACGGCGTCGTCGGAGGCGACGATCGCGTCCGCGTTGCCGACGAGCCCGATGCCCCCGCCCAGGCAGAAGCCGCCGACCGCGGCGACGACCGGCACCTCGCAGTCGTAGACCGCTGCGAACGCCTCCGCGCAGCCGTGGTTGACGGCGACGAGCGAGCCGTGACCGGGGTCGCGCTGGAGCTCCTTGATGTCGACGCCCGCGTTGAAGCCGCGGCCCGCGGCGGCGAGCACGACGCAGCGGATCTCCGGGTCGCGCCCGGCGGCGCGGACGGCGTCGGCCAGCTCGTACCAGCCGCGCACGGGAAGGGCGTTGACGGGCGGGAAGTCGACGGTGACGAGTGCGATGCCCTTGTCCGGGCGTGAGGTGGAGACACCCATGAGCGGATCAGCTACCTTTCCACCAAACGTTTGTTAGGTGCAGTGGGAGGAAGGTAGCAGCCGATGGAGCTGGACGGGAGGGTCGCCGTCGTCACCGGCGGAACCCGCGGGATCGGCGCGGGCATCGCCCGGGCCTTTCTGCGGGCCGGGGCCGAGGTCGTCGTCTGCGCCCGCAGACCCCCGGACGAGCCGGTCGCGGACGGCGGTCGCGAGGCCGCGTTCCACGCGCTCGACCTGCGGCGATCCGAGGAGGTGGCGGACTTCTTCGCGGGGGTCGCCGAGCGGTACGGGCGGCTCGACACCCTCGTCAACAACGCGGGCGGGACCCCGTACCGGCTCCTCGGCGAAGGGCGTGGCGAACAGCACGCGCGGATCGTCGAGCTGAACCTCACCGCCCCGCTGGGCGTCTCCCTCGCCGCCTACGGGCTGCTGCGCGCCGCCCGCGGTTCGGTCGTCATGATCGGCAGCGTCAGCGGCACCCGCCCCTCGCCCGGCACCGCCGCCTACGGCGCCGCCAAGGCGGGCCTGGAGAACCTGGCCCGCTCCATGGCCGTCGAATGGGCCCCGGAGGTCAGGGTCAACACCCTGGTCCTCGGCATGGTCCGCACCGAACTGTCCCACCTGCACTACGGCGACGCGGACGGCATCGCCTCCGTCGGCCGCACCGTGCCGCTCGGCCGGCTCGCCGAACCGTCCGACATCGGCGAGGCCGCGGTCTTCCTCGCCTCCGACCGCGCCGCCTACGTCTCCGGGGCCTCGCTGCTCGTGCACGGCGGCGGGGAACGCCCCGCCTTCCTGGATGCCGCAACCGTCAACAAGTCGACCGCCGACAAGCCGACCGCCGACAAGCCGACCGCCGACAAGGAGAGCCGAGATGGGTCTGTGTGACGAACGAGTGGTGATCGTGACCGGTGCCGGACGGGGTCTGGGGCGCGCCCACGCCCTGGCCTTCGCCGCCGAGGGCGCCAGGGTCGTCGTCAACGACCTCGGCGTCGGCCTCGACGGACGGCCCGACGAGGACAGCCCGGCCGCCCGGGTCGTCGAGGAGATCCGGGCGGCCGGGGGAGAGGCCGTCGCCCACGGCGGCGACATCGCCACCGAGGAGGGCGCCGCCTCCCTCGTCCGGACCGCCCTGGAGACGTACGGCCGGCTCGACACCCTCGTCAACAACGCCGGTTTCCTGCGCGACCGGATGCTCGTCAACCTCGGCGAGGACGACTTCGACGCCGTGCTGCGGGTCCATGTGAAGGGCCACTTCCTGCCGCTGAGGCACGCCGCCGGGCACTGGCGCACCGAGGCGAAGGCGGGCCGCCCGGTCGCCGCCCGGGTCGTCAACACCACCTCCGGCGCCGGGCTGCTCGGCAGCGTCGGGCAGGGCAACTACGCCGCGGCCAAGGCCGGGATCGTCGGCCTCACGCTGGTCGCGGCGGCCGAGATGGGGCGGTACGGCGTCCAGGTCAACGCCATCGCGCCCGCCGCCCGGACCAGGATGACCGAGCAGACCTTCGCCGGGCTCGCCGCGCTGCCGGAGGACGTCTCGCCGCTGGTCGTCTGGCTCGGCTCGGCCGCCTCCGCCGGGGTGACCGGGCGGGTCTTCGAGGCGGAGGGCGGCCGGCTCACCGTCATGGAGGGCTGGCGCCCCGGCCCCACCGCCGACAAGGGTGCCCGCTGGACCCCGGCGGAGGCAGGCGAGGCCGCGCTCAAGCTGCTCGCGGAGGCGGAGCCGCCGCAGCCCGTCTACGGCTCCGGCGGCGCCGACGGGTGAGGCGGCGCGCGGCCCCGCGCTCTGGTCACCGCCCTCCCGGCCCTGCTCCTACCGCTTGTCGCCGCAGCAGCCCGCACCGCCACCGCAGTTGCCGCCTCCGCTGCCGCCCCCGCCCTCGTGCGGGCGCGGTCGCGGGTGGCCCTGGTCGTCGTGAGGGTGGTGCGGGTTGTGCGGGTGGTCGTCGCAGGGGTGCTGGGGCGGGCGGGTGAGGCAGCGGCACAGGGTGCGCAGCAGGCCGCGCAGGCAGTCGCAGGGGTCGCCGCCACCCGGGGACAACGGGGTGCCCGGGACGAGGACCGGCGGGCGGTCGGGCTGGGAGACGATGACCCCGGGGGCGCCCGGGGTGCCGGCGACCCAGGTGACGGGGACGGTGTAGCTCCCGTCGCCGTTGTCCCGCACCGGCCCGGTGAGCGTGGTGCCGGGGGCGGGGCTGACCGGGAGGGCGTCGGAGCGGCCGGGGCCGAGCTGGTTCCCGTACCGGTCGCGGGGCACGAGGGTGAGCGTGCCGCCGTCGGGGCCGCCGGCGACCGTGACGCCGGTCCGGCCGGGGTCCACGGAGACGTCGACGTGGACCGTCCACTGCGCCTCGCGGCTGGACGCGCAGCCCTCCCCGTACACCGCCCGTGCGTGGAACGTGTAGTTGCCCTCCATGGTGAGCAGTTCGGGCAGCGGGTTGCCGAACAGGCCGGCCGCTTCGAAGGCGCCGTCCGTGTGCGCCGCGTCGTCGAAGAGCGGGAAGGTGTCGGTCGCGTACGAGAACAGCGGCTTCCCGGCTGCCTTCTCCAGCGCCCGCAGCGTCGCCTGGCGCGGTGGGATCGTGTCGCCGCCGACGCTCGCCGGGGCGCCGAGGCCCGCCTGGGCGAGCAGGTTGCCCGCGCCCGTCGTGGGCCGGGTGACCGTGACGTCGACGCGGCCGCCGGGCGGGCTGCCGCCCTCCCCGTAGTGCAGGAACACCTTCGGGTTGACGACGTCGCCGGTGTAGAGGCGCACCGGCCCCCGCACCGGGTCAAGGCGCGGCCCGCCCGAGGCCACCACCTGCACGAAGTACCGCAGGTCCACGCCCGGCGGCGGGATCTCGCCGCCGCCCGGCCGGTACACCTGTACGGTCCACTGGCCGTCGCGCTGCTGCCCGTACGGCAGCGGCACCCGGACGAAGCACCAGGTCAGGCCGGAGGTGGCCGAGGCGGAGACGTAGTCGCCGGCCGGGGTGCGCAGCGCGATCAGGAGATCGCCCTCCGGGTTGTCCCAGCCGACGATCACGGTCAGCGCCTCCTCCCCGCACACATGGAACGGGATCGGGTCGCTGCGCCGGATCGCGGCCGGCATGTCGGCCTCGGGGTCCATCAGCGCGCCCGCCTCGAAGATGTTGCCGAAGGCGAGTCCGAAGAACTTCTTCAGCGCGAGCCCGTTCCCCGCCCGCGTGTAGAGCCCGTCGTGGTCCTGCGTGAGCCGGGTGAGCAGCGCCCCGTCGAGACTGGTCTCGGTGCCGAAGCCGACCGCGTTGACGCCGATGCCGGCCAGGGAGCCCTCCACGTCGGCGATCATCGGCGGTGTGTTCTGCAGGCCGTCGGTGAGCAGCAGGACCGAGCGCGGATTGGTCCCGGGCGCCGGGAACTGGTCGCGCGCCGCCCCGAGTCCGCCGCCGATCGTCGTCGCCCCGCCCGGCGCGAGCCCGCCGACCACGCCGCCCGTGAAGGGCGCCGGGCCGGTGAGCGTGTTCTTGGTGGCGTCGGTGACCGGGGCGAGGGCGAAGTCCACGGGCGAGCTCGCGGTGGTGGAGAACGACACCAGACCGAGCCGGTTCCCGGTCCCCGCGCGCACCAGTCGCACGAACAGCGAGGCCGCGTCCCTGGCCTCCTCGATCTTGGTGCGGTCGCGGCCGGTTCCGGACTTCTCCTGCATGCTGCCGGAGCGGTCGACGACCACCATCACGTCGCGGTTCACCTGCGGCCCCGGCGGGTTGGCGAGCCGGCCCAGCATGCTGGACGTCGGGTAGTAGTGCAGCAGACAGGCTCCGCCGTTGGAGAGGATGCCGACGATCCTTCCGGAGGAGTCGAAGAGCCCGGAGCCCGAACTGCCGCCCGACACGTCGAAGTCGACGTCGAGGGCGCGCGTCGAGCTCGCCAGGACCCCGCCGAACGAGGCGTGCGGCGGTGACAGCTTCTTCACCGCCCCGTTGGGGTGGTGCACGCCGAAGACGGACTCGCCGACGCCGGGCCGGTCCGGGCGGATCTGGACCGGCGTGATGCCGAGGCCCGCCGCCGGCACCTTCAGCTGCAGCAGGCAGTAGTCCACCCCGGTGCTCGGGTCGTAGGTGTGCCCGAGCACCTTCACGACCTTGTGGAAGCGCGCCGCGTACCCCGGCGGGCGGTTGCCCGCGCAGTCCGTCGCGTAGTCGAAGGTGACCGAGGCCGAGGCGGCCTCGGCCGCGACGTCCTCCAGGCAGTGACCGGCCGTCAGCACCACGTTCGGCTCGACCAGGGTCACCGAGCACGTCGACACCTCGGCCCCGATCATGAGGATCATCCCGACGCTCTTCGCGACCCGGGCGCGCACGTCCGCCGCGGGCGTCGCGCACGCCGCGTTCTCCCAGTTCGGCGGCGTGTGGCAGAACCAGAACGGGTCGTACTTCGGCTCCGTGTAGACCGCCTCGCCCAGGAACGGGTCGCTGTTGGAGAACGCCGTCGGGTCCTGCTTGCCCGCGTGCCGTTCCCCCCGGGCGTACCGGTCGATCGTCGCGCCGCCCGTGGTCGCGCCGTCCGTCACGTAACGGATCGGCACCCGGCCCGCCGGGAACGCGTACACGTTCACCGGGCGGCTCCAGAACTCCGGGCCGTCGGAGGACGTGAACACGTCCTTCCCGTAGCCGAGATCGACCTCCAGCCGGTTGTTCGCCGGCAGGCTCACGCCGCTGAAGTGCAGCACGACCAGCTTGGTGCCGGAGGGCGCGGGCACCCATGGGAAGTCGTAAGCCCAGGTGCCCGGCGAGGTCGGCGGGGCGCCCGACGCGGGCCCGACGGTGACGGGGGGCGACAGCGTCTGCACCGTACCGGTGATGTGCGACATGGCCTCTCCTGAGGTGGTGGCGGCTGCCCGCCGGTTGCCAAGAGCGGACACGACGAAACGTACCCGGGCAGCTACTCTACGTAATCATGCCTGGTGGGGGCGTGAAGGCGCACGAGAAGCACCCGCGGGAGCACGCCACGCCGCTTTCCCGGCCAGTGGGAACGCGCGCTCCCCCCGCACCACCACCCCGGCCTACCGTCGGCGCCCACCCGTGGGTCGACGGGCTCCGGGCGCCCCATCGGCCCCGCGATGGCCTTCGCCCGGGCGGCCGTCGACGCCATGGCGCGTGCCGACGACAGGGGCTCTAGCGGCACCGGGGCGCGGTCCACTCCAGACGCGTCCTGATCCGCGGATCCGGTACGTGTTCCAGGGCGGCCAGCGCCGTCTCGCGGGCCGGGCCCTCCGGGTCGCCGTCGGCCAGGATCCCGGCCAGCGCCTCGACGGCCCGCGGATCCTGACGGATCGCCAGGCCGCGCGCGGCCTCGGCGGCGGTCTCCGGGTCCGGGTCGGCGAGCCGCGCCGCCAGCGCCTCCCGTACCGCCGGCGTGTCGTCGGGCAGCTCGCCGAGCGCGAGGGTCGCCCAGTCCCGCACCCGCGGATCGGGATCCCGGCTCAGGCCCACCAGGACCCCGACGGCCTCCGCGTGTCCGGCGGGCACGAGCCCGGCGAGCGCCGCGCCCACCTGCCGCCGCACCTCCGCCTCCGGATGCCCGGCGAGGGCGAGCAGCTCCGGTACGGCGCTGCCGTCCCCGCACACCCCGAGCGCGGTCACGACGGACAGCGCGGGCTCCCGCTCGGTGGAGGTTCCCTCCGCGGCCAGCCGGCGCAGCACCGGCACCGCGCCGGCCGCGTACCCGGGCAGCGCGGCCAGCACCTGCGCGCCCAGGGCGCGAGCAGCGGGTCCGGGGCGGTGCACCAGGCGGTGGCGGTGACGAAGGCGGTCTCGTCGGGGCGGGCCGCGAGGGCGGCGACGGCCGTGGTCCAGTCGTCGCGGTGGGGGGCGCCGCAGCGCAGGGCGCGGGCGGCGAGTTCCTCGGCCGGGGCGGGCTCGCCGAGGGCGCCCTCCAGGAGCGTGGCGATCGCGGCGTGGGAGGTCTGGCGTTCGTCGCCGTGGCTCGGCGCGCCGTCCTCCCGCAGCAGCTCGACGACCACGGTGATCCCGCCGTCCTCGGGCACCCGCCGCACCACCGCCTCGTACGTGTCCGCCGTGCCCCGGCCCTCCACGAGCCCGCGCCGCAGCACCGCCGCCATGTCCGCGCCGATCCACCGCCGGGCCTCGGCCAGGGCCCGCTCCACGGACGCCCGGTCGCGGCCCGCGCCGTGCTCCAGCAGGGCCCGGACCAGGGACGCCGAGCCGCGCCGGGCGGCGGCGGACAGCGGGTCGAGCCCGTCCGGACCCGGCCGCCCGGGGCCGGCGCCCGCGTCGAGCAGTGCCCGCGCGGCCCCGGTGTGCCCGAGGCGTACGGCCCAGGCGAGCGCGGTGTACGCGTACGCCTCCTCCTGGTCCGGGTCCGCGCCGGCCGCGAGCAGTGCCCGTACGACCTCGGTGTGGCCGCCGCACGCGGCTCCGCACAGCGGCAGGTCCCCGCCGTCCGGGCCGCTCGGGCGGCCCGGGTCGGCCCCGGCGGCGAGCAGCACGCGGACGGCGACCGGCTGGTTCCCGACGGCCGCGCGGTAGAGCGGGGTCGCGCCGTCGGCGTCCCGCTCCTCGGGGTCGGCGCCCTCCCGCAGGGCCCGCACCACCCCGTCGTCGTCCCCGTCCCACAGCGCGTCGAACAACTTGCTCATGCGCCGACCCTCGCCCGAACTCCCCGAACGGCGCAAATGCCTGCGCCGCGGAGGCGCTACGGCGCGCACTCCAGGACCGTCCGGCACACTCCGCAGCGGGCCTTCACCCGCCGGGCCCCGGTCACCCGCAGCCGCTGCCCGCACACCGGGCACGGGAAGACGCCGTCACCGGCGGAGCGGGCGAGCCGCCGGGCGAGCCGGCCCGCACCGGCGAGCGGCGGGCGGCGCCAGTCCCGGGCGGCCTCCTCGCGCCCCTTCTCCCACGCCTCGTACGCCACCGTGCTGGTGAACCACGGCGAGGGGTCCTCGTGGAACACCTCGGCCCGCTTGGCGAGCACGTAGCCGAACTCGTCCGGCGTGAGATAGCCGAGCTTCTGCCCGGACAGCCGGTCCTGCCGGAAGGCGTCGAGGAGCAGCCAGCCCGCGCCGAGGTAGGTGGTGACGACGTCGGTGAGGATCTCGTTCTCGGCCGTCGTGGGGAAGGACAGCCCGAGGCGGTGGAGCAGGACGTGGGTGACCTCGTGGGCGAGGACCGCGCCGATGTCCCGGCGGTGGACGCGGAAGCGGTCGTTGAGCTCGACGAAGTACTCCGGTCCCGCGGACAGTTCGACGCTGCCCGCGTGCTCCATCGGGCGGAAGCTGACCACCATCCGGGCGTCGGGCAGCCGCAGGTGCCGGACCAGGGCGCGGGCGGCCCGCTGGGTGCCGAGGTGCAGACCGTCCTCGGGCGCGCCGAGGGCGTCTACGGCGACGTCGGAGGCCGGGACGCTCAGCTCGTAGCGGCGGACGCCGTCGGAGGAGAGCCGCCGGTAGAGGGCGGTGATGGACGAGCGGACCGTGTCGAGGTGCGGGAACCCGCGGACGACGCGGGAGACTGCATCGCTGTGCGGCACGTACGGCATGCCGGACCACCCCCTGCCTCCAGGGTACGGCCGGGTGCTCCGTGTCCCCCATCCCCCCATCTGGCCGAAAAGGCCTTCTTGTGACGTCTGTTGGGCGCTCTCCATAATCCGGAACGTCTTGACGGGCTCATGCCATCAAGATCAACCCCCCATGAAAGAAGGCAGTCGTATGCAGAAGAAGAACCGGCTGGTCCGCGCCCTGCAGAAACTCGCCGCGGCCGGCGCGGTCGCCCTCGCGGCGCTCAGCCTCCAGCCCACAAGCACCGCGTCCGCCGCGCCCGCTCCGGTCGTCGGCGGCACCCGCGCCGCCCAGGGCGAGTTCCCCTGGATGGTCAGGCTCTCCATGGGCTGTGGCGGCTCCCTGATCACCCCTCAGGTCGTCCTCACCGCCGCGCACTGCGTCAGCGGCTCCGGCGCCAACACGAGCATCACCGCCACCGCCGGCGTCGTCGACCTCCAGTCCAGCAGCGCCGTCAAGGTCCGCTCGACCAAGGTCTACCAGGCCCCCGGCTACAGCGGGCAGGGCAAGGACTGGGCCCTCATCAAGCTCGCCTCGCCCATCACCAGCCTGCCGAACCTCAACATCGCCGACACCACCGCGTACAACAACGGCACCTTCACCGTGGCCGGCTGGGGCGCCACCCGCGAGGGCGGCGGCCAGCAGCGCTACCTGCGCAAGGCGACCGTCCCGTTCGTCTCCGACGCCGACTGCCAGTCCGCGTACGGCAGCTCCCTCGTCCCCGGCGACGAGATCTGCGCCGGCTACAACGAGGGCGGCGTCGACACCTGCCAGGGCGACTCCGGCGGCCCGATGTTCCGCAAGGACAACAACGGCGCCTGGATCCAGGTCGGCATCGTGAGCTGGGGCGAGGGCTGCGCCCGGCCCGGCTACCCCGGCGTCTACTCCGAGGTGTCCACCTTCGCCTCCGACATCAGGGCAGCGGCGGCGGCCCTGTAGCACCGCGTGCACCGAGCGGGCCCGGGGTACTCGTACCCCGGGCCCGCCCCCGCGTCACGCCAGCTCCACCGCGCCCCCGGGCCCGCCCTCCAGCTCCAGGACCCACACCTCGTTCACGCCCTCCCGCAGCACCGGGCCCGGCACGAACAGCGCCTCCTGCGGGCCCGCGTTCCAGTAGCGGCCCAGGCAGAAGCCGTTCACCCAGACGAAGCCGCGGGTCCAGCCGGGCAGGCGGAGATACGCGTCGCCGGGGACCGGCACCGCAAGCCCGCCCGCGTACAGACCGGGCCCGCAGCCCTCCGGCACCTCCCCGAACGGCACCTTCGCCACCGCCGCCGGCTCGAACGCGTCGAGGCGCAGGCCCCGCGCCCGTACCCCGTGCAGATACTGGCGCTCGTGCCGCACCCCGCCCGTGACGCCCTTCGGCTCGGCGAGCCGCGGCCCGTAGTTGACCCGGCCCAGGGACTCCACCCACAGGTCCACCACCGCCGGCCCCGCGACCGGCTCCGGCAGCTCCGCGTCCTCCTGGTCCAGGACCCCGGCCCGCACCCCGTCCACGTACACCGTCGCCCGGTCCCGCAGCCCCGTCACCCCCAGCGGGTACGGCTGCCGCGCCCCCGGCACCGCCACCCGGTAGCGCACCAGGCCGCGGTCCACGCCCAGCTCCTCGAAGGTCGGCGGCACCGGCGACTCCGTCTCCGCGTCGCCCAGGACCTCCAGGACCTCGGCCAGCGGCGCCCAGCCGGTCACCGCGCCCGCCGCGGGCGCCCCGATCCGCGCCGGCGGCTCCGGCACCTGGGGCAGCGGACCCTCCGCGTACTCCGCGAGCACCTCGCGGAAGCGCCAGAACTTCTCCGTCGGCAGCCCCGCCTCGTCGACCGGCGCGTCGTAGTCGTACGACGTGACCGTCGGCCGCAGCGCGCCCCGGTGCAGCCCGCCCGCCCGGTTCGCCCCGGCCCAGCCGGCGAAGCTCGTACCGCCGTGCGCCATGTAGACGTTGACCGAGGCGCCGCACTCCAGGATCTCGCGCAGCACCGCCGCCGCGTCCGCCGCGTCCCGGCCCACGTGGTCCGTGCCCCAGTGGTCGAACCAGCCGCACCAGAACTCCATGCACATCAGCGGGCCGGCCGGCCGGTGCCGCCGCAGCGTCGCGAACGCCTCGCGCGCGCCCGAGCCGAAGTTCGCCGTCGCCAGCACCCCCGGCACCGAACCGCCCGTCAGCATGTGGTCCTCCGGGCCGTCCGAGGTGAACAGCGGCACCTCCACCCCGCACGCCACGAGCAGGTCCGCCACCCACCGCAGATACCCGGCGTCCGTGCCGTAGCTGCCGTACTCGTTCTCCACCTGCACCATGAGCACCGGCCCGCCCCGCCCGAGCTGCCGCTCCACCACCTGGGGCAGCAGCCGCCGGAACCAGCGCTCGACATGACGCAGGTACTCCGGGTCGGCCGTCCGCACCCGCCGCCCGAGCGGCCCCGTCAGCCAGTGCGGCAGCCCGCCGTTCTCCCACTCGGCGCAGATGTACGGGCCCGGCCGCACGATCGCCCACAGTCCGGCCCGCGCCACCGCGTCCAGGAAGCGGCCGAGCGCCGCCACGTCCCCGTACCGGCCCGGCTCCGGCTCGTACAGGTTCCACGGCACGTACGTCTCGACACAGTTGAGGCCCATCGCGCGCAGCATCCCGAGCCGGTGCTCCCACTGCTCCTCGTGCACCCGGAAGTAGTGCAGCGCGCCCGAGAGCAGCCGCACCGGCCGCCCGTCGAGCAGAAAGTCCTCGTCACCCACCACGAACCGGCGGGACTCGCTCATGTGCCTCTCGCTCATGTGGCTCACCTTCACCCCTGGCGGCGGACCGGTCCATGGACAAAGATCGTCGCAGTTTGGACCTTCGGTTCACGTCCCGTACGAGGTCAGGGAGGCGGCCGCGCCGTGTACCACACCTGGATGCGCTACTTCACGCCCGGGCCCGTCCACCACCGCCTCGGCCTGGTCTGCCTCGGCGTCGGCCTCCAGCACGGCACCCTGCCCACCGTCGGCCCGCGCACCCTCGACCACCACGTCGCCGTCGTCGTCGCCTCCGGCAGCGGCTGGTACCAGGGCCCCGACGGGCGCCGCACCACCGTCACCGCCCCCGCCCTGATCTGGCTCACCCCCGGCGTGCCGCACCACTACTCCGCCGACCCCGGCACCGGCTGGGACGAGTGCTTCGTCGACTTCTCCGGCCCCGCCACCGCCACCTACACCGAGCTCGGCTACATCGAACCCGACCGGCCCGTCGTCCCCCTCGCCGACGCCGCCCCCGCCCGCGCCGTCGTCAGCCGCATCGCCCGCGCCGCCCGCCGCGGCAACCCGCTCCTGGAGGTCGAGACCGGCGCCGCCGTCCACGAACTCCTCGTCGCGCTGCGCCGCGCCCGCGCCGACACCAACGCCGACGGCGACCCCGTCCTCGCCGCCCTCGCCCGGGACGCCTTCGCCCGGCTCTCGGTCGCTGAGCACGCCGCACGGCACGGCATGACCCCCGCCGAGCTGCGCACCGCCGTCCGCCGCGCCGCCGGATGCAGCCCCAAGGACTATCTGCTCACCGTCCGGCTCGGCCGCGCCAAGGAACTCCTCGCCGGCACCGACCTGCCCGTCGCCGCCGTCGCCCGCCGGGTCGGCTACGACGACCCGGCCTACTTCTCCCGGCTCTTCACCCGCCGGGTCGGCACGGCGCCCGTCCGGTTCCGCGAGCAGCAGGGCAGAAACGTTCCCGGAGGCTGGTCCACCACCGTTCCGGATTCCGAACACCCGCCCACCGTCCTCACCGGATCCGGATAGGCTCGCGCCTCATGAGCGACATCGACGAGTCCGTACGGACCGAGCTGACCCGGCTGCGCGAGAGCATCGACAACATCGACGCGGCGGTCGTCCACATGCTCGCCGAGCGCTTCAAGTGCACCCAGCAGGTGGGCGTCCTCAAGGCGCGGCACAACCTGCCCCCCGCCGACCCGGCCCGCGAGGCCCGCCAGATCGCCCGGCTGCGGGAACTGGCCGAGAGCGCGAAACTGGACCCGGCGTTCGCGGAGAAGCTGCTGAACTTCATCATCGCGGAGGTCATCCGCCACCACGAGACGATCGCCGACGAAGCACGCTGACCCAGCACGCCGAGGAAGCAGGCGGACGAAGCACGCTTGAACGGAGCAGCCCGGCGAAGCGGGCTGAGGAACGGGGAACCGGCATGAGGCGCGTCACCGTATTCACCCTCGGCGGCACCATCTCCGCGCGGGGCGGTGACCAGGCCCGGATGAGCGGCGCCGAGGTGCTCGCCGAGCTCGGCGTGAGCCCCGCCGGCGTGGACGTGACCCTGACCGACTTCCGGCGGGTGCCCAGCTCCTCCCTCGGCTTCGAGGACCTGACCGCCCTCGCCGACGAGATCGGCAAGGCCGTCGCGGCCGGCTCCGGCGTGGTCGTCGTCCAGGGCACCGACACCCTGGAGGAGACCGCCTTCCTCCTCGACCTGCTCTGCACCACCGAGGAGCCCGTCGTCGTCACCGGCGCCATGCGCCGCCCCGACCTGCCCGGCGCCGACGGCCCCGCCAACCTGGCCGCGGCCCTCGCCGTCGCCGCCGACCCCGGCTGCCGCGAGCTCGGCGTGCTCGTCGTCCTCGCCGACGAGATCCACGCCGCCCGCTTCGCGCACAAGGCCCACACCACCTCCATCGCCACCTTCCGCTCGGCCGGCGCGGGCCCGCTCGGCGCCGTCGTGGAGGGCGAGCCGCGGATCTGGCTGCGGCCCGCCGTACCCAGCCGGATCTGCCCGCTCCGCATCGACCCGGCCGTCCGGGTCGCCCTGCTCACCCTCTCCCTCGGCGACCGGGGCGAGCTCCTCGACGCGATCGCGGACCGGTTCGACGGCCTGGTCGTCGCCGCCTTCGGCGCCGGGCACGTCCCGGCCTGGCTCGTCGAACCGCTCGCCGAGCTCACCACCCGCATGCCCGTCGTCCTCGCCTCCCGCACCGGCGCCGGCGCGACCCTCTCGCACACCTACCGCAGCCCGGGCTCCGAGTACGACCTGCTGCACCGCGGCCTCATCCCGGCCGGACCGCTCGGCCCCGCCAAGGCCCGGCTGCTCCTGCACGCCCTGCTCTCCAGCGGCGCCAAGGGCCCCGCCGGCTACGACCGGCCGCGGATCACCGCCGCCTTCGCGCACCTGGACGGCGCGGGCCTCGCCTGAGATCCCGGCCTGAGCTGTCGGTGAACTCCCCTCCCCCGGGAGGGGAGCATCAGGCAGCATGGCCCCCATGTCCGTACTGACGCGCGACGAAGCGCAGACCCGTGCCCAGCTCCTCGACGTCCACCACTACGCCGTGGACCTCGACCTCACCACCGGCGACGAGACCTTCGAGTCCACCAGCCTCATCCGGTTCACCGCCCGCGCCGCCGGGGACACCTTCGTCGAACTCAAGCCGGAAGCCCTGCACTCCGCCGTCCTCGACGACGAGCCGCTCGACACCGCCCGCCTGGACGGCAACCGCCTCCCGCTCACCCTCACCGAGGGCGAGCACACCCTGCGGATCGCCACCACCATGCGCTACTCGCGCACCGGCGAGGGCATGCACCGCTTCACCGACCCCACGGACGGCGAGGCGTACGTCTACACCCAGCTGTTCATGGAGGACGTCCAGCGCGTCTTCGCCGCCTTCGACCAGCCCGACCTCAAGGCCGTCTTCGACGTCTCCGTCACCGCCCCCGAGGGCTGGACCGTCCTCGCCAACGGCATCACCGAACAGCAGGCCGACGGAAGCTGGCGGGCCGCCACCACCCCGCTGCTCTCCACCTACTTCGTCTGCGTCGCCGCCGGCCCCTGGCACTCCGTGCGCACCGAGCACGCCGGACTGCCCTTCGGCATCCACTGCCGCCGCTCCCTCGCGCCGCACCTCGACGCCGACGCCGACGAGATCCTCGACGTCACCAAGGCGTGCTTCGACCGCTTCCACGAGAAGTTCGACGAGCCGTACCCCTTCGACTCGTACGACCAGGCGTTCGTGCCCGAGTTCAACGCCGGCGCTATGGAGAACCCCGGACTCGTCACCTTCCGCGACGAGTTCGTCTTCCGCTCCGCCGTCACCGACACCGAGCGGATGACCCGCGCCATGGTCATCGCCCACGAGATGGCGCACATGTGGTTCGGCGACCTCGTCACCCTGCGCTGGTGGGACGACATCTGGCTGAACGAGTCCTTCGCCGAGTACATGGGCTACCAGACCGTCAACGAGGCGTGCGCCGACCGCTTCGCCGACACCTGGATCGACTTCGGCGTCACGCGGAAGTCCTGGGGCTACGAGGCCGACCAGCGGCCCTCCACCCACCCCGTCGCCCCGGACCCGGACGCCGTCCCCGACACCGCCTCCGCGCTGCTCAACTTCGACGGCATCTCCTACGCCAAGGGCGCCTCCGCACTGCGGCAGCTCGTCGCCTGGCTCGGCGAGAAGGACTTCCTCGCCGGCATCAACATCCACTTCAAGCGCCACAAGTTCGGCAACGCCACCCTCGCCGACTTCATCGACAACCTCGCCGCCGCCACCGACCGCGACGTGCACGGCTGGGCCGACCAGTGGCTGCGCACCACCGGCGTCGACGTCCTCACCCCGCGCCTGGAGGGCGAGGGGCAGCAGTGGCGGCTCACCGTCGACCGCAAGGGCAGCCGGCCGCACCGCGTGTCGGTCGGCGTCTACGACCGCGACGCCGCCGGCGACCTCGTGCTCCGCGAGCGCACCTGGGCCGACGTGCCGCAGGCCGCCCCGCTCGACCTGACCGGCCCGCGCCCCGCGCTCGTGGTCCTCAACGAGGAGGACCTCACCTACGCCAAGATGCGCTTCGACGAGGTGTCCGAGGAGTCCGCGCTGCGCGCCCTCTCCCGGATCCCCGACGCCCTCACCCGCGCGGTCGTCTGGAACGCGCTGCGCGACATGGTCCGCGACGGCCAGCTCGCGCCGCTCGCCTACCTGGAGACCGCCGCGGCCCACCTGCCCGAGGAGACCGAACTCGCCGTCGTCCAGGGCGTGCTCGGCTTCGCCCGCACGCAGATCGCCGACCGCTACGTCTCCGAGGCCGACCGCCCCGCGGCCCTCGCCACCATCTGCGGCATCGCCCGCGACCTGCTCCGCCGCACCGAGGACGGCGAGGCCCCCGGCCTGCGCCTCACCGCCGTCCGGACGTACGTCGACAGCGCCACCACCCCGGACAAGATCGCCTCCTGGCTGGAGGAGGGCACCGTCCACGGCGGCCCCGAGCTCGACCCCGAGCTGCGCTGGCGGATCCTCGCCCGGCTCGCCGTCCTCGGCGCCACCGACGAGGCCGCCATCGCCGCCGAGCTGGAGCGCGACCCCAGCGCCACCGGCCAGGAGGGCGCGGCCCGCTGCCGTGCCGCGCTGCCGACCCCGGAGGCGAAGGAGGCCGCCTGGGCCGCCATGTTCGACTCCGACGACCTGTCGAACTACCTGTTCACGGCCACCGCCTCGGGCTTCTGGAAGCCCGAGCAGGCCGAGCTCGTGCGCGACTACGTGGCCCGCTTCTACCCGGCGGCCGTCGCCATGGCCGGCCGCCGCGGCCCCGCCATGGCCGAGGCGGCCGGACGCTCCGCCTTCCCGCACTACGCCGTCGACGCCGACTCCCTCGCCCTCGGCGAGCGGCACCTCGCCGAGGACGACATGATCCCGGCGCTGCGCCGCAAGCTGGCCGACCAGCTCGACGACCTGCGCCGGGCGCTGCGGGTGCGGGGCCAGGGCTGAGGCCCTGAGCGGCCGCTAGACCGGGCCGGCCGCCCAGTCCCAGCCGGTGAGCGTGGCGTGCAGCAGGCGCGCCGCGCTCGTCGGGCGGGTGGTGGCGCCGCGGAGCAGGGTGAGCGTGCGCAGACAGTCCGGGCTGTCGACGCGGAGCCAGGCGACCGGGGCGCGGGTGGCGCTGCGGCGGGCCATGTCCGGGACGAGCGCGATGCCGAGCCCGGCGGCCACCAGGATCGCGGTGGCGCTGGGCTCGTCGCCCTCGCAGACGATCCGCGGGGCGGGCAGGCCGTGCCCGGCGAACAGCCGGTCCAGGAGCCGGCGCTGCCAGTGCCCCGCGCGGGTGGTGACGAAGGGCTCGTCGGCGAGGTCGGCGACGCCGACCGGGCCGCGCTCCGCGAGCGGCGCGAGCCGATGGTCGAGCGGGGTGATCACCCACACCGGCTCGTCGAGCAGCCGCACCGCCTCCAGGCCCTCCGCGGGCACCGGCTGCGAGGCGACGCACAGGTCGACCTCCTGCGCGCGCAGCCGGCGGGCCATCTCCCCGGCCTCCAGCTGGTGCAGCTCGACCTCGACCGACGGATGGGCCCGCTTGAACGCCGCCAGCGGACCGGTCAGGGTCAGGAACGTCTCCGAGGCGAGCCGTACGGTGCCGAACCCCTCGCCCGCCCGCTCGGCGAGCGCCCGCCGCCCCGCGTCGAGCTCGCCGAGGGCGCGCTCGACATGGCCGAGGAAGAGCCGCCCGGCGTCGTTCAGCCGCAGCCGCCCGGCCCGGTCGAAGAGCGGCGTGCCGAGCTCGTGCTCCAGGCGGGCGACCGTGCGGCTCAACGAGGGCTGGGCGACCCGGAGTTCCTCGGCGGCGCGGCTCAGGTGCTCGAGGCGCGCGACGACGGCGAACTGGCGGAGTGCGTGAAGATCCATCATGTCCCCCGGGCATAGCGCCATAGTGATATGGATCTTGGCCAGGATATCGCTCGGCTCACAGCAGCGACCGACCACAGTCGCATGCCCCGCGTCCCCTCCCACCGACCTGCCCGCCCGGCCCCGCGAAGACGCCGTCCGCGTCCGCCACTTCGCCTCCCGCGCCGGCCGCACGAGGACATGGGCATGATGGCGAACCCGGAGGTGACCCGACTCCGTCGTCTGTCCCTCGTTCGGGTCACACCGCCCCACTCTCCGGACACACCACCGAAAACCCCGGCACCCTGTCGTCCATGCGTGCCGCACCCCTCGCCGGAGGCGCCCCCGGGCCCGACGCCCTCCGTCCCCTCCTGCTCACCGTCCTCGACGCCCTCCGCGACGGAGCCGAGGCCCGCGGCGGGCCGCTTCCCGCCGGAGGACCCGACAAGGTCGCCCATCAGATGCGGGAGGCCCTCGGCCCGGTGCTCCCGGACCACGGCACCGGCGCCGAGGAAGCCCTCCGCACCCTCGTGCACGCACTGGCCGCCGGCGCCGCCGACCCCGCGCACCCGCTGTGCGCCGCGCACCTGCACACCCCGCCGCTCGCCCTCTCCGCCGCCGCCGACCTCGCCGCCTCCGCGCTCAACCCCTCCATGGACTCGTGGGACCAGGCCCCGGCGGCCTCCGCCCTCGAAGCGCTGGTGACGGCGACGCTCGCCACCGAGGCGTACCCGGCGGCGCCCGCGCCCGACGCGCTCGTCACCACCGGCGGCACCGAGTCCAACCAGCTCGCCCTGCTCCTCGCGCGCGAGCGCCACGCCCGCCACGGCACCGTGCAGACCCTCGTCGGCGCCAACGCCCACCACTCCTTCCACCGCGCCGCCTGGCTGCTCGGCCTGCCCGAGCCCGTCGTCGTCCCCGCGCCGGGCGGCGTCATGGACCCGGTCGCCCTCGACGAGGCACTCACCGACCTCCCCGGCCCCCTCCTCGTCGCCGCGACCGCGGGCACCACCGACGCCGGGCTGATCGACCCGCTCCCCGAGATCGCCGACCTCTGCGCCGCGCACGGCAACGCCGACCTCCACGTCGACGCGGCCTACGGCGGCCCCGTCCTCTTCAGCGACACCCACCGCCGCCTCCTCGCCGGGCTCGACCGCGTCCGCACCGTCACGATCGACCTGCACAAGCTGGGCTGGCAGCCGGCCGCCGCGGGGCTGCTCGCCGTACGGGACGGCGCCGACCTCGCCGTACTGACCCACACCGCGGACTACCTCAACGCGGACGACGACACCGAGGCCGGCCTCCCCGACCTCCTCGGCCGCTCGCTGCGCACCACCCGCCGCCCCGACGTCCTGAAGACCGCCGTCACCCTGCGCGCCCTCGGCCGCGAAGGGCTCGGCGGGCTCGTCGACGCGTGCATGGACCTCGCAGGACACCTCGCCGACCTGGTCGAGAAGGCCCCGGGCCTGGAGCTCTACGCCCGCCCCACCCTCACGACCGTCCTGTTCCGCCCCTACGACGCACCCGACACGGCCGTCGCCGGGATCCGCCGCACCCTGCTCACCCAGGGCCGCGCCGTGCTCGGCCGGGCCGCCGCCGACGGGCGGCTGTGGCTGAAGGCCACCCTGCTCAACCCCCACGCCACCCCCGGCGACCTGGCAGAGATCATCACCCTCGTGGAAGGCAGCACCGACCGATGACGGGCAGCACCGGCAGCACCGGCCCCACCGAAGGCCACACCACCGTCCCCCAGCGCGACCTCGACCACCCGTACGACCTGGTGGGCGTCGGCATCGGCCCGTTCAACCTCTCCCTCGCCGCCCTCGCCCACGGCATCCCCGGCGGCCTCGCCACCGCCTTCTACGAGCAGCGGCCCGCCTTCACCTGGCACCCCGGTCTGCTCATCGAGGGCGCCACCCTCCAAGTCCCCTTCCTGGCCGACCTGGTGACCCTCGCCGACCCGGCCAGCCCCTGGAGCTTCCTCAGCTACCTCCGCTCCCGCGACCGGCTCTTCCCCTTCTACTTCGCCGAGAGGTTCCACATCCAGCGCGCCGAGTACGACGCCTACTGCCGCTGGGTCAGCGAACTCGTCCCCGGCCTGCACTTCGGCCACCAGGTCGACTCGGTCCGCTGGAACCCCGAACGGCGCCTGTTCGAGGTCGACTTCACCCAGCTCGACGCCGACGGCGAGGCCGCCGCGCTCGGCCGCTCGTACACCCGCAACGTCGTCCTCGGCGTCGGCACCGAGCCGTACGTCCCCGAGCCGCTCCGCCCGCTCGCCGACGCGCCCGGCGTGCCGGTGATCCACTCCGCGGACTACCTCGCGCACCGCGAGACACTGCTCGCCGCCGAGCACGTCACCGTCATCGGCTCCGGGCAGTCCGGCGCCGAGGTCTTCCTCGACCTGCTGCGCGCCCGCCCCGCCGGCAAGGAGCGGATCCACTGGCTGGCGCGCACCGAGGCGTTCGCCCCGATGGAGTACTCCAAGCTCGGCCTGGAGCACTTCACCCCCGACTACACCCGCTACTTCCACGCCCTGCCCGAGCGGGTCCGCGGCGAACTCGTGCCCCGCCAGTGGCAGCTGCACAAGGGCATCGACGCCGAGACCATGTCCGCCATCCACGACGAGCTCTACCGCCGCAGCCTGCACGGCGGCTGGCCGGACGCCGTCCTCACCCCCGGCGTGCGGGTCCGCACCGCGGGCCGGGTCGCCACGACGCGCATCGAGCTGCACCTGGAGCACGTCCAGCAGTCCACCCGCTCCCGGCTGACCACCGACGCCGTCGTCCTCGCCACCGGCTACCGGGAACGCCCGGTCGACCGGATGCTGGCCGGCCTCGACCCGTACCTGCGCCACGACGCCGCCGGCCGGCCCCGCATCGACGCCGAGTACCGCCTCGTCCTCGACGACTCCGTCACCGGCGCCGTCCACGTCCAGAACGCCGAGCGGCACACCCACGGCGTCGGCGCCCCCGACCTGGGCCTGGCCGCCTGGCGCAGCGCCGTCATCCTCAACGCGGTCACCGGCAAGGAGCCGTACCCGTTGCCGCGCCGCACCGCCTTCACCAGCTTCGGCCTGACCGAGGGGAACGCGCGAGAGGCGCCGAGCATCCCGGTCCAGGACCGGAAGCTGACGCCTCTCGTGCAGAGCTAGCGGATCAGGAGGAACGGACTAGAACACCGGCACGCCGTCCCGGGTCAGCTTCCAGTCCACCGACGCGAAGGTGCCCGGGTCGACCGTCCCCTTCGCCTTCACCCACCCGATGATCGTGTTGCGGATCTCGTCCGAGTTGGCCCACAGCTGCGGGGCGGCGGCGACGTGCGGGAACGCGCCGCCGCCGTTCGCCCGGTAGTTGTTGACGGCGAGCACGAACTGCGCCGCCGGGTCGAGCGGCTTGCCCTGGAAGGACAGGTTCGCGATCCGCGAGCCGACGGGCTTGGCGATGTCGATCTCGTACGTCAGACCCGACAGCGCGTCGTAGTTGTAGTCCGGGGTGTTGTCCGCGTTGGTCAGCTTCGCGGTGTCCACGGGCGCCCCTGCCGGGGTCTGGACGTAGTACTTCGCGGAGTACTCCAGGTAGTCCTTCAGCTGGGCGCCCGTCATCAGACGGGCCTCCAGGGTGTTCTCGAAGACGTAGAGCCCGGCGGCGTCCTTGATGGAGATCTCACCGGCCGGGATGCGGGCGGTCCGGGAGAAGCAGGATGCCTGCGAGACCACCGGCAGGTTCGCGTACTGGCCGCCCGCGAGGGCCGCCTTCACCGTCTCGGCCTGGACGACGTTGATCAGGTCGATGATCGGCTCGTCCTTCCACGGCGCGTCGGCCGTGGTCATGGCGGCCGTCGAGGTGCCGATCACCTGGTTGACGTAGGCGACGACCTTCTTGTGCTCGTCGGCGAGCAGCCCGGTGATCTCCGGGTCCTCGGCCACCGTGTTCGAGTTCAGCACCTGGGCGCCGACCTTCTCGACGACCCAGCTGCCCTTCTCCCACACCAGGTCGAAGGAGAAGAGGGTGAGCCGCTGGCCCCACTTGAGCGGCTCGGACAGCACGACGTCCTTGCCGGTCTCCTTGTTCGTGACCTTGTACTCGGGGATCTCGGTGTGCGCGTGGCCGACGAGGATCGCGTCGATGCCGGGCACCTGCTCGGCGACGAGCGCGGCCGCGTTCTCGATGTACGGCAGCTGGTCACCGTACGAGGAGGTGCCGCTGGAACCGGAGTGGGCGGAGACGATCACCACGTCGGCGCCCATCGAGCGCAGCTTCGGCACCCACTTCGCCGCCTGCTCCTCCAGGCCGGGGAAGACCATCTTGCCGGTGACGTTGGCCTTGTCCCAGATGGCGATGCCGGGGTTGGTCAGACCGAGCACGGCGACCGTGACGTCACGGCCGTGCGGGGTGCGCAGGCAGTGCAGGCTGTACGGCGGGAAGGCCGGGCGCAGCGTCTTCGCGTCGAGCGCGTTGGCGCCGAGCAGCGGGAAGTCGAGCTGCTCCTGGAACTTGCGGAGCACCGGGATGCCGTAGTTGAACTCGTGGTTGCCGAGCGCGGCGGCGTCGTAGCCGATGGCGTTCATGGCCTGGGCCATCGGGTGGACCGGGCCGCCGGCCTGGGTGATCGGGTCGACCTTGGCGTAGTAGTAGGACAGCTGGGTGCCCTGGATGGTGTCGCCGGCGTCGATGAGGAGCGTGTTCTCCTCGCCCTTCTCCGCGCGGACCTGGTTGACCAGGGTGGAGATCTTGGCGAGGCCGACGTCGTTGTGCGCCTTGTCGTCGAACTCCTTGTCCGTGAAGTAGTCCCAGTTGAAGACGTTTCCGTGCAGGTCGGTGGTGCCCATCACGGTGAACGAGTGCCGCTTGGCCGGCCGGGGGCGGGCTTCACGGGCCTCGGCGGGGGCGGCGACGGCCCCGGTGGCGAGAGCGGCTCCGGCTCCGACGACGACGGAGCTCTCAAGGAAGGCCCGGCGGTTCAGCGGCATGTGTTTCTCCCCTTGGTTCGGCGCCTGCCATGGCGCACAACGCGCGTAGATTCTGGCTCAGACCGCACTGTCGCAACAGTCCTTTCGGGTTACGGAGTGGGAAAGTGTTCGGTATGACACAGCCGCACCCCACCCCCGACGCACCCCAGGTGACCGTCCGCGGCGAGGGCCGCCTGGAGGTCGAGCCCGAGTTCGCCCGGATCGGCGTGGCGGTACGGGCCCGGGGCACCGACCGGGCCTCGGTGCTCGCCGCCCTGACGAGCCGTAACGCCGACGCGATCGCCCTGGTCAAGTCGTACGGGGACGCCGTCGCCAACCTGGAGACGGGCGCCCTCTCCGTCACCCCGGAACCGGCCCGGCACGGCCGCGGCGAACGCGTCCGCGGCTACCAGGGCTGGGTGCACCTCTCGGCCGAGCTGACCGACTTCACCGCGCTCGGCGAGCTGACCACCCGCCTCGCCGACCTGGAGTGGACCCGGGTCGACGGCCCCTGGTGGGCGCTGCGCCCGGACTCCCCGGCGCACGCCGAGGCGCGCCGGCAGGCGGTGAAGGAGGCGGTGCGCCGGGCCCGGGAGTACGCGGAGGCGCTCGGCTCCTCGCTCGTCGCCCTGCTCGAACTCTCCGACACCGGGCTCGCGCCCGGCATGCCGACGCCGGTCGCCGGAATGCGGATGGCGTTCGCGGCCGAGGCGGTGGACGCGCCGGCTCCACTGGACCTCGAACCGCAGCGGCAGACGGTCACGGCGGAGGTCGCGGCGCGCTTCGTGATGGCCCCGCCCGCACTCTGAGACGAACTGCTTTTCGGCCCGTAACCCGCTCATCGGAGCAATGGCCCGCACAAATTCAAGTCTTGTCAACAACCTTTCACGGAAAGGTTGTTGAGTAGTCATGCCGGGCCCCTTCGCTACCCGTCGGTAAGCCCTACTCTCGACTTATGCGCCGAGCGAAAATCGTTTGTACCCTTGGGCCCGCCACCGAAACATACGACCAGATCAAGGCGTTGATCGAGGCCGGAATGGACGTGGCCCGCTTCAACCTCAGCCACGGCGGCTACGCCGAGCACGAGGAGCGCTACCGGCACGTCCGCAAGGCCGCCGAGGAGACCGGCCGGAGCGTCGGCGTCCTGGCCGACCTTCAAGGCCCGAAGATCCGCCTCGGCCGCTTCCGTGAAGGTCCCGTACTGCTTGAACGCGGCGACGAGTTCACCATCACCGTCGAGCCGATGGAGGGCGACCGGCACTGCTGCGGCACCACCTACGGCGGCCTCGCCGCGGACGTCACCACCGGCGAGCGCATCCTCGTCGACGACGGCCGCGTCACCCTCGAGGTGACCGGCGTCGACGGCCCGCGCGTGCAGACCCTGGTCATCGAGGGCGGCCTGGTCTCCGACAACAAGGGCCTCAACCTGCCCGGAGTCGCCGTCTCCGTCCCCGCCCTGTCCGAGAAGGACGTCGAGGACCTGCGCTGGGCCCTGCGCACCGGCGTCGACGTCATCGCCCTCTCCTTCGTCCGCAGCGCCCGGGACGTCGACGACGTCCACCGGATCATGGACGAGGAGGGTCGCCGGGTCCCGGTCATCGCCAAGATCGAGAAGCCGCAGGCCGTCGAGAACATCGACGAGATCGTCGCCGCCTTCGACGGCATCATGGTCGCCCGCGGCGACCTCGGCGTCGAAATGCCCCTGGAGCAGGTGCCGATCGTGCAGAAGCGGGCCGTCAAGCTCGCCAAGCGGAACGCCAAGCCGGTCATCGTCGCCACCCAGATGCTCGACTCGATGATCGACAACTCCCGCCCCACCCGCGCCGAGGCCAGCGACGTCGCCAACGCCGTCATCGACGGCACCGACGCCGTGATGCTCTCCGGCGAGACCAGCGTCGGCAAGTACCCGATCGAGACCGTGCGCACCATGAGCCGCATCGTCGAAGCGGCGGAAGAGGACATCCTCGCCAAGGGCCTCCCCCCGCTGACCGACCGCAACAAGCCCCGCACCCAGGGCGGCGCGGTGGCCCGCGCGGCCGCCGAGATCGGCGACTTCCTCGGCGCCAAGTTCCTGGTCGCCTTCACCCAGTCCGGCGACACGGTCAAGCGGCTCTCCCGCTACCGCTCACCGATCCCGCTGCTCGCCTTCACCCCCGACCCGGCCACCCGCTCCCAGCTCAACCTCACCTGGGGCGTCGAGACCTTCCTCGGCCCGCACGTCGACTCGACCGACGCCATGGTCGCCCAGGTGGACGAGGAACTGCTGCGGATCGGCCGCTGCAAGAAGGGCGACATCGTGGTCATCACGGCCGGCTCCCCGCCGGGCGTCGCGGGCTCCACCAACCTGGTCCGGGTGCACCACATCGGGGACCCGGTGACGAACTGAGGGTTGTCAGTGCTTGGGGCCGACGTGGGCGTCCATGAGGGCGACGGAGGCTCTGCGGGCGACGGAGATGTTGTACGGCCTGCCCGCGCGCGTGCAGTGCGTCCACTCGACGCCGAGCTTGTCGAAGGTGTCGGTGCAGAGACGACGGATGTCGTCCGACACGTTGGTGAAGAAGTAGCGGACGTACTCGTACCGCTTCTTCTCGCCCTTGACGACGCGGCTCGTCCAGTTGGTGAGGCGGCACCCGTCGGAATGGATCAGCCCTCGCACGAACTCCCACGGGTGCGCGTCGACGATCCGCTGCTGCCAGGGTTCGAGCGCGATGCGCCGCTCGTGCTTCTTGCCGGGGCCGTGCTGGGGGAACATGCAGAGCCAGTGTCGGGTGTAGGACTTCACCTCGACGCAGCCGGTCTTCTGTCGCCTACCCGTGCGGGGCTGGGGCATCACCTTGCGCATGGCGTCCTCGGCCGCGTCGATCAGGCCGGTTTGGGTGGCGTCGCAGTAGATGGACAGGTGGTGCTGCTTGTGCCGGGAGACGATGTGGCCGTCACCGAGGTAGAGGCCCAGCAGGTATGCGTACGCGACTTCGTCGAACTCCGTCCCCTCGCATCGGGGGCATTGCGAACTCGCGACGTGTCGGCCCGGACGCTCGCCGCGCTTGGCCAGGTCCATGTGTTTCCAGTAGCTGATCGTGCCGCTCGGCACATTTAGCCTCCGGGCGACGTCGCAGTTCCGGGCGCCGCCTCGGAGGAGGGAGAGTGCGCGCTGTCGTACTTCAGTCTTATGGAAGTTCATACGCCCACATTGCGTGACCGACCGCACCCCGTGTGTAACAAAAAGTGGAGGTTCGCGAGAATGTGAACCTCCACTTCAGCTGTACCGGGTGCGGGACTCGAACCCGCAAGCCCTCACGGGCAGAGGTGTTTGAGACCTCCGTGTATACCGTTCCACCAACCCGGCCAGACAGCTGATCGGAGTGTACCCGGTGCGGAAGCGCTGTGGCAGCTAGGTACCCTTCATGTGCAGCACCGCCTTGCATCGAGGCCAGCAACGAGGAGCCCCCGTGACCGCCCCCGAGTCGCCCCAGCCCGCCGCCGACGAAGACGCCGCGTCCCACGTCCCGCCGCTGACGACCCGTGTCGTCATCGCCGAGGACGAGGCCCTCATCCGTCTCGACCTCAAAGAGATGCTGGAGGAGGAGGGCTACACGGTCGTCGGCGAGGCCGGCGACGGGCAGCGGGCCGTGGAGCTGGCCCGGGAGCACCGGCCCGACCTCGTCATCCTCGACGTGAAGATGCCGGTCCTCGACGGCATCTCGGCCGCCGAGCAGATCGCGGCGGACTCCATCGCCCCGGTCCTCATGCTCACCGCCTTCTCCCAGCGCGAGCTCGTCGAGCGCGCCCGGGACGCCGGCGCCATGGCGTACCTGGTCAAGCCGTTCAGCAAGAGCGACGTGGTGCCGGCCATCGAGATGGCCGTCTCCCGCTTCGCCGAGCTGCGCGCCCTGGAACAGGAGGTCGCCGACCTCAGCCAGCGCCTGGAGACCCGCAAGCTGGTCGACCGCGCCAAGTCGATCCTGCAGACGCAGTACGGGCTGACCGAGCCGGCCGCGTTCCGCTGGATCCAGAAGACGTCTATGGACCGCCGGCTGTCGATGCAGCAGGTCGCCGAGGCGGTCATCGAGGACGCCGAGGAGAAGAAGGCCGCGAAGGCCAAGGAGCAGTAGGCCGTCAGGTCGCTTCCGGTACGTAGGAGAAGGCCCGCCCCGCGCGATGCGGGGCGGGCCTTCTTCGTACCCGTACGGGTGGTGCGTCCTACTCCTCGCCGAGGTACGTCTTGCGCACGTCGTCGTTCACGAGCAGGTCCCGGCCGGTGCCGGACAGCTTGATCTTGCCGACCTCGAGCACATAGCCGTAGTCCGCGAGGGACAGGGCGGCCTGCGCGTTCTGCTCGATGAGCAGGATCGTCATGCCCTCGGCCTTCAGCGTGGCGATCGTCTCCATGATCTTCTGCATCATGATCGGGGAGAGACCCATCGACGGCTCGTCGAGCATCAGCAGCTTGGGCTGGGACATCAGCGCCCGGCCCATCGCCAGCATCTGCTGCTCACCGCCGGACAGCGTGCCCGCCGCCTGCTTGCGACGCTCGCCCAGGATCGGGAAGAGGTCGTAGGCCCGCTGCACGTCCCGCTCGATGCCGTCCTTGTCGCTGCGCAGGAAGGCGCCCAGCTGGAGGTTCTCGGCGATGGTGAGCCGGGGGAAGATGTGCCGGCCCTCGGGGGAGTGGGCGAGGCCCCGGGCGACCACCTTGTGGGCGGGGACGTCGTTGACGACCTCGCCGTCGAAGGTGATCTTGCCCGCGGTGGGCTTGATGAGCCCGGACAGGGTCCGCAGGGTGGTGGTCTTGCCGGCGCCGTTGGTGCCGATCAGGGCGACGACCTGGCCGGCCTCCACGGAGAAGGAGATGCCCTTGACGGCCTCGATCTTGCCGTAGGCGACCCTGAGGTCCTCGACTTCGAGGAGTGCGGTCACTTGGAGTCTCCTTCGGTGGTGCTGTCCGCGGTGCCGGCGGCGTCGGCGGCCGGGGCCGCGGCGGCGTCGTCCGCGTCGTCCGCGGGGGTGTCGTCCACGTCGGCCGGGGCGTCCGCGTCGTCCGCCGGGGTGTCGTCGGACGCGGCGGCCTCGGTGGTGGCCTCGGCCTCCTCGGCGTCCGCGGTCTCGGCCTCCTCGGTGGTGGCCTCGGCCTCCTCGGCGTCCGCCTCCTCGGCCTCCGCCTCCGCGGTCTCCGCGTGCTCGGCGGCCGCGTGGGCCTCCGCCGCCTCGACCTCGGCGACCTCGGCCGCGCCGGGCGCGTCCTCGTACGGCGTGCCCAGGTAGGCGGCCACGACGCGCTCGTCGCCCTGGACGACCTCGGCCGTGCCCTCGACGAGCTTCTCGCCCTGGACGAGGACGGCCACCCGGTCGCACAGCTTGAAGATGAACTTCATGTCGTGCTCGATGACCAGGACCGCGATGCCGCGGTCGCGGATCGCGAAGACGAGCTCCTCGGTGGTGCGCGTCTCGGCCTGGTTCATGCCGGCCGTCGGCTCGTCGAGCAGCAGCAGACCGGGGTCGCTGGCGAGCGCGCGGGCGATCTCCAGCTTGCGCTGCTCGCCGTACGGCAGGTTGCGCGCCAGGTGCTCCGCCTTGTTCGCGAGGCCGACGAACTCCAGGAGTTCCATGGCCCGTTCGCGGGAGGCGGCCTCCGCGCGCTTGAAGCCGGGGCCGCGCAGCAGCGCGGACCACAGGCCCTCCTTGGTCCGGGTGTGCCGTCCGACGAGGACGTTCTCCAGGACCGTCATGTTGGAGAAGAGGCGGATGTTCTGGAAGGTACGGGCGATGCCGGCCTGGGTGACCAGGTGCGGCTTCGGCGGGAGCACCGTGCCCTTGTAGGTGACCTGGCCCTCGGTGGGCACGTACAGACCGGTCAGGCAGTTGAAGAAGGTCGTCTTGCCGGCGCCGTTGGGGCCGATCAGACCGACGATCTCGCCCTCGCGGACGGTCAGGTCCACTCCGCGTACGGCGGTCAGGCCGCCGAAGCGCATGGTGACACCGCTGGCGTTGAGGACGGTGGCCGCCGTGGCGGTCTCGGTGCCGCCGGTCTCGGTGGTGGTGGTCGTCGTCATGCCGTTCACGCCCCTGCCTTCGCCGTACCGTCGGCCGCCGCCGCGTCCGCTTCCACGGACTGCCGCTGCTCCGGTACGTCGGGCTGTTCGTCGTTCTCGTGGAATTCCAGCCGCGCCCGCTTGTTGGCGATGAGGCCCTCGGGGCGGAAGCGCATCAGCAGGATCAGCGCGATGCCGAAGCCGAGCAGCTGGTAGTCCTGGAGGAACGACAGCTTGGCCGGGATCAGGAAGAGGAGCGCGGAGCCGACGATGGGACCGGTGATCGTGCCCATGCCGCCGAGGATGACGGCCGCGAGCAGGAACGCGGAGTTCGGCGGGACGGGGCCGGCGAACACGTAGTTCTCCGGGACCACGGTGGTGTTGACGTGCGCCTGCACCGTGCCGGCGAGGCCGGCCAGGGACGCGCCGAGGGCGAAGGCGACGAGCTTCACCCGGAAGCCGTTGATGCCCATGGCGGTGGCGGCGGTCTCGTCCTCGCGGATGGCGACCCAGGCCCGGCCGATGCGGCTGTTGCCCGCGCGGGAGAAGACGACCACGACCAGCGCCATGATGAGGATCATGAGCAGGTAGTAGTTGGCGTAGGCGCCGAGTTCGATGCCGAACACGGTGTGGGACTCGCCGAAGTTGTATCCGAAGAACTCCAGCTGCGGGATGTTCGGGATGCCGTTCGGGCCGTTGGTGATCTGCGGGCCCGAGGTGCCGTCCAGGTTGCCCATGGCGATGCGGAAGATCTCACCGAAGCCGAGGGTCACGATGGCGAGGTAGTCGCCGCGGAGCCGCAGGGTCGGTGCGCCGATGACGACACCGAAGACCAGCGAGGCGGCCATGCCGGTGAGGGCCGCGGCCCAGAAGGGGAACTGGACGCCGAAGGCGGAGGAGGTGGCTCCGGAGACCAGGGCCGCGGTGTAGGCGCCGACGCCGAGGAAGGCGACGTAACCGAGGTCGAGCAGGCCCGCGAGGCCGACGACGATGTTCAGGCCGAGGGCGACGGTCGCGAAGATCAGGATGTTGACCGCGATCAGCGTGTACGTGTCGCCGCTCTGCTGGAGGAACGGGAAGGCGATCGCCATGACGAGGCTGGCGGTGATCGTGACCTGGCGGTTGCGCGCGGTGATCTGCGAAAGGCGGGTGGTGAGCCCGGACTTGACCAGGGCCGTGGCGGAGAAGCCGACGAGGATCAGGTAGGCGACGAAGAGCTGCGGCTCGTTGTCGTCGGTGTCGATGCCGAAGGTGACCACGAGGAGGCCGACGGTGAAGACGGCGACGATGATCAGGATCTCGGCCCAGGACGGCAGCTGCTTGGCGGGGGCCGCCTTGCGGGTGTCGTCGGCCAGCTTGAAGGCGGCGATCGCCGGAACGGCGGCGGCCACGACGGCGACGACGGCACCGGGCTCCAGGTCCACCAGGTGGCCCAGCTCCACGATGATCGCGATCGCCGTGAAGAGGGTGGTGGCGAAGGTGCCGAGGGCGAGGATCCACAGCGGCTTGCGGGCGCCCGTCGGGGTCAGCCAGCCGAGGCCCTTGATGCCCAGCGCGGAGAGCGCGTACAGGCCGGTGAGCACGGCTCCGACGAGCGTGAGCAGCTGGAGCGGGGCGGGGTTGCCGTAGATCGTGAGGTCGCCGGGGAACTCGGCGGTCCACGTCCAGGCGAGGAAGGCGGAGGCGACGGTCGCGACGGAGCCGGCGACGGCCGTCCAGAGCAGTCCGGTGGCCTTGGCCGGAGCCTCGGCCGCGGGAGCGGTGATGTTCTCGGTCGTCATGCTGCTCACGCCCTGTCCGCGACACGCTCGCCGAGCAGACCCTGGGGCCGCACGAGGAGGACGACGATGAGGAGGACGAAGGCCCACACGTTGGACCAGGCGCCGCCACCGAGCTGGTGCATGCCGGGTATGTCCTCGATGTAGGCGATCGAGAGGGACTCGGCTATGCCGAGGACCACGCCGCCGACCATGGCGCCGTAGATGTTGCCGATGCCGCCGAGGACGGCCGCGGTGAAGGCCTTGAGGCCGAGGATGAAGCCCATCTCGAAGTTGATCTGGCCCTTGTCGAGGCCGTAGGCGACGGCGGCGACGGCGGCGAACGCGGCACCGATGGCGAAGGCCATGACGATGATGCGGTCGGTGTTGATGCCCATCAGCTTCGCGGTGTCCGGGTCCTGCGCGGTGGCCTGCATGGCGCGGCCGCTGCGGCTCTTGGAGACGAAGAGGCCGAGGGCGAGCATGCACAGCGGGGCGAGGACCAGGACGAAGAGGTCGGCGCGCTGGATGGAGAGGTTCTTGGTGATCTCGAAGGCCTCGCCCTGGAACTCGGGGAAGGAGACGGCCTTCTTGGCGTCCGGGTAGAACTGCCACACCAGCTGCTGCAGCGCGATGGACAGACCGATCGCGGTGATCAGCGGGGCGAGCCGGGGCGCGTTGCGCAGCGGCCGGTAGGCGAACCGCTCGGCGGCGGTGGCGACGGCCACGGAGGCGATGGCGCCACCGACGATCATGAGCGGGATCGCCACCAGCAGGGACGTTCCGCTCGGCAGAACGGAGTAGGTGGTGAGGGCGCCGAAGCCCCCGATCATGAAGATCTCGCCGTGGGCGAAGTTGATGAGCTGGACGATGCCGTAGACCATGGTGTACCCGATGGCGATGAGGCCATAAAGGGCACCGAGGGCCAGACCGTTGGCCAGCTGTTGCGGCAGTTCGTTCACCGCGGGCCTCCGATGAGCTTGTCGGATATGACACCGCGCGAGGGCGCTGTTTGCGCCCTCGCGCGGGCTGGTTCAGGTGTTGCGGTCGTGCGGGGCTCCCGGCCCGGGGCCGGGACGGTGCTTACTGGTTGAAGGTGTCGCTCTTGACGTCGACCCACTTGCCGCCCTCGACCTTGTAGACCGTGAGCTGCTTGTTGGTGGTGTCGCCGTACTCGTCGAAGGAGACCTTGCCGGTCACGCCGTCGAAGGAGACCTTGCCCAGGGCCTCGGTGACCTTGGCGCGGGCGTCGGACGGGAGCTTGCCGCCGTTGGCGGCGACGACGGCCTTGACGGCCTGGATGATGGCCCAGCCGGCGTCGTAGGAGTAGCCGCCGTAGGCCGCGTACGGATCCTTGAAGCCGGCCGCGTTGTAGTCCTCGATGAACTTCTTGGCGGTCGGGAGCTTCTCGACCGGGTAGCCGATCGAGGTGGCCAGGTCACCGTCGTTGGCCTCGCCCGAGGCGCTGATGAAGGCCGGGTCGTAGATGCCGTCGCCACCCATGGTGGGGATCTTGGCGCCGGTCTTCTTGATCTGGTCGGAGAGGAGGCCGCCCTCGGGGTACTGGCCGCCGAAGTAGACGGAGTCGGCGCCGGAGGCCTTGACCTTGTCGGCGGTGGAGGAGAAGTCGGTCTCCTTCACGGTGACGTGGTCGGTGCCGACGACCTGGCCGCCGAGGCGCTTGAACTCGTCGGAGAAGATCGTGGCGAGGCCGGCGCCGTAGGTCTGCTTGTCGTCGACGACGAAGACCTTCTTCTTGCCCGCGTCCTTGAAGAGGTACTGGGCGGCGAACTTGCCCTGGACCACGTCGGTGGCGGCGGTGCGGAAGTAGGTCTTGAAGGGACGCTTGAAGTCGCCCTTGCCCCAGTTGTCGCCCTGGGAGAGCGACGGGTTGGTGTTGGCGGGGGAGACCTGCGCCAGGTTGGCGGCGGCGAAGACGCCCTGCATCTGCTGGGAGACGCCGGAGTTCAGCGGGCCGACGACACCGACGACGTCCTTGTTGCCGACCAGCTTGGTGGCGTTGGCCTGGCCGGAGGCCGGGACCGCCTGGTCGTCGAGGCCCTCGATCTTGAAGGTGACGCCCGGGACTTCCTTGTTCTTGTTGGCGGTCTGGACCGCCAGGTCCACGGAGTTCTTGATGCCCTGGCCCAGAGCGGAGAGCGAACCGGTGAGCGGGGCGTCCACACCGATCACGACGGTGGTCGTGCCGCCGGCGTTGTCGCCGCCGCCCTTGCCCTCGTCGCGCGAACCGCAGGCGGTGAGGGTGAGCGCTCCCGTGGTGAGCACGCTGGTGAGGATGAGCAAAGAACGGTGTCGCACGAAAAATCCTTTCCCTGGCGCGGCCCCCTCAGCTGAGGCGGTGCCGTAAAGCTGTGAAGCGAGAGGTGCCGTTTTCGATGCCGGGCCGTACTGGGTCGAGCAGGGCCGTGCAGTGGAAGCGCCCGGCGGCGCGGTGACTGGCCGTGACTCTAGGCGCAGGTGGGGAAGGACTGGGAGCGCGGACGTCAGGATGTGACTGTCTTGTTATGCCGACGGGCAGAGACGGTGTGCAGGCCAGGGGCAAACTCGGGCATAACGGTCGGTAGTGCGGTGTTCACATGCTGAGAACGCGCAGTTCCGCTAAGGGGCTTGAGTGGA
This sequence comes from Streptomyces sp. NPDC003943, assembly GCF_053605265.1. Classification (NCBI taxonomy): domain Bacteria; kingdom Bacillati; phylum Actinomycetota; class Actinomycetes; order Kitasatosporales; family Streptomycetaceae; genus Streptomyces; species Streptomyces sp. NPDC003943. Next base: position 63,786 of record NZ_JBSGIW010000003.1, read on the forward strand.
TCACGGTCCTGACCGAGCCCCTGTGAGGGTGTCCGGTTATCGGACAGCGCCTCGTGCGCCAGCGGACGAAGGGTTGACCGGAACGTTCCGTTCCGTAATTTGTCCCACCACGTGAAAATGTCACGCTGAGTTACGTCGGTGATGGCCGGGAACCGACGCTCGGTTGCCCGGTCGGATGCGTGGAGGTGCCCCCGGACGGAGTCCGGGGGAGGGTCTTCTGCTCGCCCGGCGGGCGCCAGTTCTCCGAGCTGCCCGTCGCCCCCTTCGCCTCCTCGCAGCGCCGCCGCGTCTCCCGGTCCGTGTACGCGAAGGCCGCCTCGCGACCGGCCCGCGCCTCCTCCGCCCGCGCCGCGACCAGGACCGCGTCATGGATCTCGTACTGCTCGTTCGACATCCCCTTCTGCTCCCAGTCGAGCCCGGCCCACTTGCTGCCCTTGAGCGCTTCCTTCACCCAGTACGACACCAGGTTGGTGCACACGTCGGCGGGCGAACTGGTCTGCGGTTCGGCGGAACTCGCCTGTGTGTCAGGGGAGTTGGGCGCCGGCTCGCAGCCGGCGGACAAGGTCAGCGCACAGCCGGTCAGGGCCGCGACGAGCGCGGCCCTGGCCGGGGCGATCGGCCTGCGGGTCACGGGAGCCGGACGTACGGCTTGAGGAAGTCGCGGGCGCCCGGAGTGTCCAGGCGATAAACCACGTTGGTGGCGTAGCAGGGCGTGTCACCGGTGATCGTGGTGGCCACCAGGGTGCGCCGGCCGTCGAGCGTCGCGAAGTTCGGACCGCCCGAATCCCCGTAGCAGGCACCGCCGTTGCCCTGCGGCGCCGTCATCCCGAGGCGGATCCAGGCGTTGTTCAGGGCGTCGAACGTCACCGGCGCCTTCATCCGCACGCCACCGCCGGGGTGGGTCTGGCCGCCGGGGCCGCGCAGCGCCTCCTCGGTGCCGTAACCGGCCGCGAAGAAGTCGGTGCCGTTCAGCCCCTGCGGTCCCAGCGCGTCGAGCGCGCCCGCCGCCGGCAGGCTCGCGGGAGTGAAGCTCCAGCGCTCCTTGACCTTCGCCGCAGGCAGCTCGATCACCGAGATGTCGTGCGGATCGGACGCCGGGCCCGGGTACGCGGGGTGACTGTGCGCGGTCCCCTCGACGGCGACGGCCCGCGCCACGGCGGCCGGGTCGCCCGGGTGCTCGGCGGCGGCCCGGTCCAGGCCGGACTGCACGTCCTGGTCGAGGGAGACGTAGAAACGCACGTTCTCCGGCCAGTCGGTCGTGCAGTGCGAGGCGGTCAGGAAGGTGTCCTCGTCGATCATGGTGCCGGAGCAGACCCAGTCCACCCGGTCCGGGGTGCTCGGGTCGCCGTCGTTGTCCCAGGTCGCCACCAGGGCGCCCACCTCGGTGCGCTCGGGCGCCGGGGTGGCGTTGTACGAGTTGATCGCCGCGGACGGGATCGCGGTGGCGAGCGCGGCGGCGCAGACGGCGGCGGTCACGGCGGTCGCCACGGTGGTGGTGCGGATCGCGGTCAAGGAAATCCCCTCGGTGTGTGAGTGGACCGCCAGTGAAGCCGCTGTCCTCCGGCCCGGACAAGAGCCCGTGGGGAAAAGGGAGTTCAAGAACGCCGCGGCCCCGGACGGGTCTTCCGTCCGGGGCCGCGGCTCAGCTCGTCGCACGCGTCGTGGCGTACGGGTCGGGCGTACGGGTCAGGCGTGGGCCGTACGGGTCAGGCGCCGGCGCCGTCGAGGCGGCCGGACTCCGGGAGGTCGTTCGCGTCCTTCGTGCCGACCTCCTTGAGCATGCAGGTCAGCCGCGCCGAGCAGACCCGCTTGCCCTGCTCGTCGGTGATCACGATGTCGTACGTGGCGGTGGACCGGCCCCGGTGCACCGGCGTCGCCACGCCCGTCACCAGACCGCTGCGCACCCCGCGGTGGTGCGTGCAGTTCAGGTCCACGCCCACGGCGATCTTGGTGACGCCGGCGTGCAGCATCGAGCCGACCGATCCCAGCGTCTCGGCGAGCACCGCCGAGGCGCCGCCGTGCAGCAGCCCGTACGGCTGGGTGTTGCCCTCCACCGGCATCGTCCCGACCACGCGGTCCGCCGACGCCTCCAGGATCTGCAGACCCATCCGGTTGCCCAGGTGTCCGGCCGAGAAGAGCGCCGGCAGGTCCACGCCGAGCGACGCGTACTCGTCGATGACCTCCTGCGGGAACTTCACGTGCTGCTGCTCACCCATGGTCCGGCTCCGTTCGTCCGTTCGTCTTCGTACGGCTGGTCTTCCGGCACTCTTCCGAGTTCCGTCGCTCTTCCGAGCTGCCTGAGCAAACGCTTAGGCGGTAGCGGATTCTTCCAGACGCACGATCACGGACTTGCTGGCGGGGGTGTTGCTGATGTCGGCGGTCGACTCCAGCGGAACCAGCACGTTCGTCTCCGGGTAGTACGCCGCCGCGCAGCCCCGGGCCGTCGGGTAGTGCACCACCCGGAAGCCGGGCGCCCGGCGCTCGCTGCCGTCGGTCCACTCGCTCACCAGATCCGCGTACGAGCCGTCCGCGAAGCCCAGCGCCGCCGCGTCCTCGGGATGGATCATGACCACCCGGCGGCCGCCCGTGATGCCCCGGTAGCGGTCGTCCAGACCGTAGATCGTGGTGTTGTACTGGTCGTGCGAGCGCAGCGTCTGCAGCAGCAGCCGGCCCTCCGGGACCTTCGGGTACTCGACCGGGGCCGCCGTGAAGTTCGCCTTGCCGGTGGCCGTCGGGAAGCGGCGCTCGTCGCGCGGGGCGTGCGGCAGCGCGAAGCCGCCCGGGTTCGCCTTCAGGCGCGCGTTGAAGTCCTCGAAGCCGGGGATCACGTGTGCGATGCGGTCGCGGATCAGCGCGTAGTCCGCCTCGAACGCCTCCCATGGCGTCGCCGAGTCCGTGCCGAGCACCGCCCGCGCCATCCGCGCCACGATCGCCGGCTCGGACAGCAGCTGCGGGCCCGCCGGCGGCAGGTTGCCGCGCGAGGCGTGCACCAGGCCCATCGAGTCCTCGACCGTCACGACCTGCCTGCCCGACTTCTGCACGTCCCTGTCCGTGCGGCCCAGCGTCGGCAGGATCAGCGCGCGCGTGCCCGTGACCGCGTGCGAGCGGTTCAGCTTCGTCGACACGTGCACCGTCAGGCGCGCGTTGCGCATCGCCGCCTCGGTGACCTCCGTGTCCGGCGTCGCGCCGACGAAATTGCCGCCCATCGCGAAGAACACCTTCGCCTCGCCGTCCCGCAGCGCCTCGATCGAGCGCACCACGTCGAAGCCGTGGTGGCGCGGCGAGACGATCCCGAACTCCTTGTCCAGGGCGTCCAGGAAGGCAGCCGACGGCCGCTCGAAGATCCCCATCGTGCGGTCGCCCTGCACGTTGGAGTGACCGCGCACCGGGCACACCCCGGCGCCCGGCCGGCCGATGTTGCCGCGCAGCAGCAGGAAGTTGACCACCTCGCGGATGGTCGGCACCGAGTGCTTGTGCTGGGTCAGGCCCATCGCCCAGCAGACGATCGTCCGCTCCGAGGCGAGCACCATCTCCAGGGCCCGCTCGATCTCCGCCCGGGAGAGACCGGTCGCGGCGAGCGTCTCGTCCCAGTCGGCCTCCTTCGCGGCCGCCGCGAACTCCTCGTAACCATGCGTGTGCGCGGCGACGAACTCCTCGTCCACGGCGCCCGGGGTCTCCAGGACCAGCTTGTTGAGCAGCCGGAACAGCGCCTGGTCGCCGCCGATGCGGATCTGCAGGAAGAGGTCGGTGAGCGCGGCGCCCCTCAGCATGCCCTGCGGCGTCTGCGGGTTCTTGAACCGCTCCAGACCCGCCTCCGGCAGCGGGTTCACCGAGATGATCCTCGCGCCCGCGGCCTTCGCCTTCTCCAGGGCCGAGAGCATCCGCGGATGGTTCGTCCCCGGATTCTGTCCGGCGACGACGATCAGGTCCGCCCGGTGCAGGTCCTCCAGGGAGACGCTGCCCTTGCCGATGCCGATCGTCTCGCTCAGCGCCGAGCCAGAGGACTCGTGGCACATGTTGGAGCAGTCCGGCAGGTTGTTCGTACCGAACTCGCGGGCGAAGAGCTGCAGCAGGAACGCGGCCTCGTTGCTGGTCCGGCCCGAGGTGTAGAACAGCGCCTCGTCGGGGGAGCCGAGCGCGGTCAGCTCCTCCGCGATGATCGCGAACGCCCGCTCCCACGACACCGGCTCGTACGCGGTCGCGCCCTCCGGCAGATACATCGGCTCGGTGATCCGGCCCTGCTGCCCCAGCCAGTAGCCACTGCGGGTCGCCAGGTCCGCCACCGGGTGCGCGGCGAAGAACTCCGGCGTCACCCGGCGCAGCGTCGCCTCCTCGGCGACGGCCTTCGCCCCGTTCTCGCAGAACTCGGCCACATGCCGCTTGTCCTCCTCGGGCCAGGCACAGCCGGGACAGTCGAAACCGTCCTTCTGGTTGACCTTGAGCAGGGTCTGCGCCGTGCGGCGCACGCCCATCTGCGCCTGGGCGATCCTCAGTGTGTGCGCGACGGCGGGCAGGCCGGCGGCGGCGTGCTGCGGCGCCCCGACCCGCGGTGCGTCCTGGACCGGGTCGCCGACGGGCGGCTTGCTGACCATCACGCTCTCCCTTGAGCGGAACCTGTGTCGTACGACTCCGATCCTGTCACGCGCCACCGACAACGGACCACGCACGGTCGGCCACGCCCGGGTCCGTCGGCGTTCGTCGGCGGCTGGGCGGCGTCTGTCGGCGTCCGTCGACGTCGGTGGACGTGGACGGGAATGTCAGTGGCGCGTGGCAGGATCGTTCCGTGGCCGAGACAGCAGCGAAGAAGACCGATATGACCGAAGAGAACCGTCCGCGCCTGCTCCTCATGGACGGGCACTCCCTGGCGTACCGGGCGTTCTTCGCGCTGCCCGCGGAGAACTTCACCACCGCGACCGGGCAGCCGACGAACGCGATCTACGGATTCGCGTCGATGCTGGCGAACACGCTCCGCGACGAGGCGCCCACGCACTTCGCCGTCGCGTTCGACGTGTCGCGCAAGACCTGGCGCTCCGAGGAGTTCCCCGAGTACAAGGCGACCCGCTCCAAGACCCCCGACGAGTTCAAGGGCCAGGTCGAGCTCATCGGCGAGCTGCTCGACGCCATGCACGCGCCGCGCTTCGCCGTCGACGGCTTCGAGGCGGACGACGTCATCGCCACCCTCGCCACGCAGGCCGAGGCCGAGGGCTTCGAGGTCCTGATCGTCACCGGCGACCGGGACTCCTTCCAGCTGGTCACCGACCACACCACCGTGCTCTACCCCACCAAGGGGGTCTCCGAGCTGACCCGCTTCACCCCGGAGAAGGTCCAGGAGAAGTACGGGCTCTCGCCCTCGCAGTACCCCGACTTCGCGGCCCTCCGCGGCGACCCGTCGGACAACCTGCCCGGCATCCCCGGCGTCGGCGAGAAGACCGCCGCGAAGTGGATCAACCAGTTCGGCTCCTTCGCCGAGCTGGTGGAGCGCGTCGAGGAAGTCAAGGGCAAGGCAGGCCAGAACCTCCGTGACCATCTGGAGTCGGTGAAGCTCAACCGCCGCCTCACCGAGATGGTCCGCGACGTCGAGCTGCCCAAGGCCGTCCCGGACCTCGCCCGCGAGCCGTACGACCGCAAGGCCCTCGCCCTCCTCCTCGACACCCTGGAGATCCGCAACCCCTCGCTGCGCGAGCGCCTCCTCGCCGTCGACCCCGGCGCCGCCGAGGAGACCGCCCCCGCCCCGGCCCCCGGCGTCGCGCTCGACTTCACCGTCCTCGGCTCCGGCGAGCTGGCCGGCTGGCTCGCCGAGCACGCCGGACAGCCGCTCGGCATCGCCACCGTCGACGCCTGGGCGCTCGGCACCGGCAGCGTCACCGAGATCGCCCTCGCGTCCGGCGAGGGAGCAGCCGCCTGGTTCGACCCGAGCGAGCTCGACGAGGCCGACGAGCAGGCGTGGGCCGCCTGGATCGCCGACCCCGAGCGCCCCAAGGTGATGCACAACGCCAAGGGCGCTATGCGGGTCTTCCCCGAGCACGGCTGGAGCGTCGCCGGCGTCACCATGGACACCGCGCTCGCCGCCTACCTGGTCAAGCCCGGCCGCCGCTCCTTCGCCCTCGACGCGCTCTCCCTCGAATACCTGGGCCGCGAGCTCGCCCCCGCCGCGCCCGCCGACGGCCAGCTCGCCTTCGGCGCCGACGACACCGCCGAGGCCGAGGCCCTGATGAGCCAGGCCCGGGCCGTCCTCGACCTCGGCGCCGCCTTCGAGGACAAGCTCGCCGAGGTCGGCGCGAAGGAGTTGCTCCACGACGTGGAGCTGCCCACCTCCATCCTCCTCGCGCGCCTGGAGCGGCACGGCATCGCCGCCGACCGGGACCACCTGGAGGCCCTGGAGCAGCAGTTCGCCGGTGCCGTGCAGCAGGCCGTCAAGGAGGCCCACGCCTCCGTCGGCCACGAGTTCAACCTGGGCTCGCCCAAGCAGCTCCAGGAGGTCTTCTTCGGCGAGCTCAACCTGCCCAAGACGAAGAAGACCAAGACCGGCTACACCACGGACGCCGACGCGCTCGCCTGGCTCGCCGGCCAGACCGAGCACGAGCTCCCGGTCATCATGCTCCGCCACCGCGAGCAGGCCCGGCTCCGCTCCACCGTCGAGGGCCTGATCAAGACCGTCGCCGCCGACGGCCGCATCCACACCACCTTCAGCCAGACCGTCGCCGCGACCGGCCGCCTCTCCTCCACCGACCCGAACCTGCAGAACGTGCCGGTGCGGACGGACGAGGGCCGCGCGATCCGCCACGGCTTCGTCGTCGGCGAGGGCTTCGAGGCCCTCATGACCGCGGACTACAGCCAGATCGAGCTGCGCGTCATGGCCCACCTCTCCGAGGACGAGGGCCTCATCGAGGCCTTCACCTCCGGCGAGGACCTGCACACCACCGTCGCCTCCCAGGTCTTCGGCGTCGAGCGGACCGCCGTCGACGCCGAGATGCGCCGCAAGATCAAGGCCATGTCGTACGGCCTCGCGTACGGGCTCTCCGCCTTCGGCCTCTCCCAGCAGCTCGGCATCGACCCCGCCGAGGCGCGCGGCCTGATGGACACCTACTTCGAGCGCTTCGGCGGCGTCCGCGACTACCTGCGCCGCGTCGTCGACGAGGCCCGGGCCACCGGCTACACCGAGACCATGCTCGGCCGCCGCCGGTACCTCCCCGACCTCAACAGCGACAACCGCCAGCGCCGCGAGGCCGCCGAGCGCATGGCCCTCAACGCCCCCATCCAGGGCACCGCAGCCGACATCGTCAAGGTCGCCATGCTCAATGTCGACCGCGCCCTCACCACAGCCGGCCTCGCCTCCCGCATGCTCCTCCAGGTCCACGACGAAATCGTCCTCGAACTGGCCCCGGGCGAGCGCGACCAGGTGGAGACCCTGGTCCGCGAACAGATGGCGAACGCGGTGCAGCTGCGCGCACCGCTGGACGTCTCGGTGGGCGTGGGCCGGGACTGGGACTCGGCGGCGCACTGACGAAGGGGGGGTGGGCGGGGTCGCCCCCGCTCACCCTCGCCCCCGTTGTGGGCATTCGTCCCGCATGGGGTCCCCCCAGGGGCTTAGAGGGAGGGACGAGTGGGCACACGGGACGGCGCCCTTGGCCGGGCGCGTTCCGCTTCTGTGCCTGCCGCCACCACGAGGGCACTGGGCCTTCAAGGCGCCGTCGCGCCCCAGGGGTCAGCGCGCCCCCGGCCGGGAGCGCTCCGGCACAGGCCGGGCCGCCGGGCCGTCCTGGCGGCCCGCCCCGCGCAGGACCCGCACCCCGGCCCCGTACAGCACCACACCCACGAACAACCCCGCCCCGGCCCCGAAACAGACCGTCGGAATGATATCGAGCGGCGTCTCGATCCGCCCCCAGTACGCGTACCACCGCACCACCCGGTGCACCGCCCCGGCCACCACACACGCCCCGATCACCGCCAACGCCACCAGCAGCCCACGCCGTTCCGGCACCGGCACCCCCGCCGGCAGCGGCGTGTCCGCGGGCACGGCACGCAGCGCCCGTACGGTGAACCAGGCCAGCGCGACGAGGGCCAGCGCCGAACTCCCGTACTGCGTGTACAGATAGAGCGGGAAACCCGCCACCACCTCGCCGAGCACCGGGACCAGCCGGGTGCCCCACCGGTCGAAATGGGTGAACGCGTCCCACACCACGTGCGTGGTCGCCCCGATCACCGCCGAGACGACGAACCAGCCGGCCAGCGCCGCCGGCGGCCGCTCCCGCCACGGCCGGCCGCGGACCGCCTCGTACACCCGCCCCCGCAGCCCCCGCGGCAGAAGCGCGACCAGCGGCTCACGCACCATCAGCCACAGCGCCACCAGCAGCGCGGTGATGAGCACGTCGACGGTGACGACGCCGAGCGGGGAGTGCGTGACGTCCCCGAAGAACATCGCGTCGGGCACCGCACTCGCCGCGAAATACGTCATGTCGGGCGAGAAGGAACCGGCGACGAGCGCCGAGGCCACCAGGGGTCCGCGCGCCCTGCCACCGCGGCGGATGCCCGGCAGTACCGCGGCGGCATGGCTGAGCGTGAACGGCACGGAAATCCCCCTGGAGCCTGTCCTCGTCCGGTGTGCCCCCAGTATTGATCACCGATCGTGGGCGAAAGCACGGACGGCCAAGTGGTGACGAAACCGTGAAACACGGTCAGGGCGCGGTATCGGCGTGCCGGGAGTTGGCATAGGGTCGGCGGGTCGGACCCGCGCGGGGAGCGCGGAAGCGGGACACGGGGAGGGACCACACACATGGCAGCGCACTTGGGCCGCCGGCTGCGCAGGGGAGCCACCAGCGGTGCGATCGTCGCCGCGACCGTCGCCGCGCTCGCCGCGTCGCAGGCACCGGGAACCCCGCCGCCGCCCGCCGACAACGCGAGCGGTGACACGCCGATCGGCGCGGGCGACGCGACCACGCCTCCGGACGGCGGCTCGGCCTCCGGCGACACGCAGTACTTCACCGACCTGCCGCCGCTGAACACGCCCAACAGGCCGGGCGCGCCCACCGCCAACGTGCCGGTCGTCACCGGCCCCGCCGAGGCCGGCATACCCGCGAGCGTCCTCGCCGCCTACAAGCGCGCCGAGGAGTCGATACGTTCCACCGACCCGGGCTGCAACCTGCCCTGGCAACTCCTCGCCGGCATCGGCAAGGTCGAGTCCGGCCAGGCGCGCGGCGGCAGGGTGGACGCCAACGGCACCACCACCGAGCCGATCCTCGGCCCCGTCCTCAACGGCGTCGGCTTCGCCAACATCTCGGACACCGACCACGGCGCCTACGACGGCGACCGCGTCCACGACCGGGCGATCGGCCCGATGCAGTTCATCCCGTCCACCTGGGCCACCTGGGGCCAGGACGCCAACGGCGACGGGAAGAAGGACCCGAGCAACATCTACGACGCGGCCCAGGCCGCCGGCCTCTACCTGTGTGCCAACGACCGCAACCTCGCGCTCAAGGCCGACCTGGACCAGGCCGTCCTCAGCTACAACCACTCGACCGAGTACCTGAACACGGTGCTCTCCTGGTTCGAGTACTACAAGCGCGGTTCGCACCAGGTGCCCGACGGCACCGGCGTCCTCCCCGTCCACCGCAGCGACGACCTGGGCCGGGGCAACACGCCCGGCCGGACCGTCCCGACGCCGCCGGTCACGCCGCCCACCCCGAAGCCGAAGCCGTCGAAGCCCGGCCCCACGAAGCCGCCCACGCCGCCGAAGACCGACCCGGCGCTCACGGTGGTACGGCTCAAGAACGCCGCCTCCGGCGCCCTCGACGCCACCGCGGGCACCACCTTCACCACCCGCCCGGCCGTCCTGGCGCTCGACACCGCGGGCAAGCCGGTCGCCGGCGTCAAGGTCCGGTTCCGGATCGGCGACGGCACCGACACCCGCTTCGCCCTCGGCGGCGTCCGCGAGATCACCGCCGTCACCGGCAGCAGCGGCAAGGCCGTCGCCCCGAACCTCAAGGCCGGTGAGCGGACCGGTGACTTCACCGTCAGCGCCACCGTCGTCGGTCGCAGCCTGAACGCCCTGTCGTTCAAGGCGACCGTCACCGAGCGCCGCGCCGACACGCTCGCCCGCCTCGACGAGAAGGACCTGACGGCCACCACCGGCGGCTCGTTCGCCGACGAGGTGCAGGTCAAGGCCACCGACGGCGGCGCGATCGCCTCCGGTGTCGCCGTCACCGCCACCTTCGTCACCTCGGCGGACGACCCGAAGCCCGCCACCGACGGCCCCTTCTTCAAGGCCGCCGACGGCACCGCCGTCCGCACCCTCACCGGTCTGAAGACGGGCGCCGACGGTGTCCTGAAGCTCCCGGAGATCTTCGCGGGCGACCAGGCCGGCACCTTCACGCTGAAGCTGACCGCGCCCGGCGGCGGCACGCTGACCGTCCAGCTCAAGGTCACCGCCCCGGCCCCCGACCCGACGCCGACCCCCACGCCCACGACGCCGAGCCCCGCGCCGACCCCCTCCGGGTCGACCACCCCGTCTCCGTCGGAGCCGTCGTCCACGGGTACGCCGGAGACCACGCCCAGCGCCTGACGTCCGGAGCCTTCGACGCCTGTAGTCCGGCGTACGCCGCTGCTCGCCGCCCCCGTGTCCCCGCCGGACACGGGGGCGGCGCCCTGTGCGCGTCCTGGGCCCGAAGTGCCTTCTGGGTGCGACCTGTTCTCATCTCACGGCCGCGTTGCTACGGTGCCCCCGCCCTGACGATGTATCAGATCGAGCACCGGGAGGCCGACCTTGCGCGCCCTAGTTGCCGCCGCCATCGGACTCGTCCCCGTTCTCCTGTTCATCCTGCTCGTCTCCTTCGTCGATCTGCCGCCCGACGGGCCCACCTCGCCCCAGCCCCTGCTGACCGCCGACCCCGGCCCCCAGAAGTAGGGGGACCCGTGCGCCGCCGAGCCAGCCTCGTCCTCCTCGCCCTCGCCGTCTTCTTCGCGGCCATGGCCCCCACCCTGCGCTGGTACGCCTTCCCGCGCCTGGCGAAGATCCCGCCGAACCAGTACCAGGTGACCGTCCTGGAGGCGAAGCCCGCCACCCTGCTCAACTACTCGACCCTCAAGTCCGAGAAGGTCGACAAGATCACGATCATCCAGACCCTCAAGGGCAACGTCGAGGAGTCCAGGAAGGTCGAGCGCGACGCCGGCCGCGACGTCGTCGTCTGGGACTCGCTCTCCTATGTGACCGGCCCCGACGGCAAGATGGTCTCCAAGATCCCCGAGCGCTACATCTTCGACGCCCACACCCAGGACCCCGTCCACGCCACCGGCGAGATGGTCGACGGCGACCCGGTCCGGCGCGAGGGCATCGAGTTCAAGTGGCCCTTCCTCACCGAGAAGCGGGACTACCAGTACTTCGACGCCCAGACCCGCACCTCGGCCCCCATCCACTACAAGGGCACCCGCACCTTCCGCGGCCTGGACGTCTACTACTTCGAGCAGACCATCCCCTGGACCAGGGTCCCCATGCCCAAGACGATGCCGGTCAAGGGCATCACCCCCGACGTCCTCGCCAGGACCGGCCTCACCCGCTGGTACAGCACCAAGCGCATGTTCTGGGTCGACCCCGTCACCGGCGCCCCCGTCAACGGCGAGGAGATCCACAAGGAGGAGCTCCGGAACGCCCGCGCCCTGATGGGCCAGGACACGATCACCGTCTTCGCGGGCCACGTGAAGATGCGCGAGGACTACATCACCAGCGTCGTCGACCTGGTCAAGTCCAACCGCCTCATGGTCCTCCTGCTCGTCTCCTATCTGCCCTGGACCTTCACCGTCCTCGCCCTCCTCCTGCTCGCCCTCTCCCTCTGGCTCGAAGCCCGCTCCCGTGTCGGACGGGCCCCGGACACCAGCCCCGAGCCGGCCCCGGTCACCGCTCCCGTCTGAGCCGGGCACTGGTGTGCCGGGTGGCCTCGGCCGCCGAGGGGTCCTCCGGCCACGGGTGCTTCGGATAGCGGCCCCGCAGCTCCGCCCGCACCGAGCGATAGCCGTCCCGCCAGAACGAGGCCAGATCCGAGGTCACCGCCGCCGGCCGCCCGGCGGGGGAGAGCAGATGCACCAGGACCGGCACCCCCGCCACCCGCGGCGTCTCGGCGAGCCCGAACATCTCCTGCAGCTTCACCGCGAGCACCGGCCGCTCCCCGCCGTAGTCCACCCGTATCCGCGAACCGCTCGGCACCTCGATCCGCTCCGGCGCCAGCTCGTCGAGCCGCCCCGCCTCGCCCGACGCCCACGGCAGCAGCCGCCGCAGGCCCTCCCCGGCGTCGATCCGGCCCAGATCCGCCCGCCGCCGCGCCCGGGACAGCTCCGGCTCCAGCCACTCCCCGGCCCGGTCCAGCAGCGCCTCCTCCGCCACGTCCGGCCACGGCTCGCCCAGCTCCCGGTGCAGAAAGGCCAGTCGCTGCCGCAGCTCCGCCGCCTCCCGGCCCCACCGCAGCAGCGCCGTGCCCTCCCGGCGCAGCCCGTCGAGCAGCGCCTCCCGCACCAGGCCGGCATCGGCCTCCTCCCGCAGCGGACGGACCGTCAGCTCCACCGCCCCCAGGCACTCCACCGACCGGGCCACCACGTCCCCGTCCTCCCAGTGGACCTCCTCGCCCGCCCGCAGCAGATGCCCCGCCGCTCGCCGCGCCACCTCCTCGTCCACCACGGCCGCGAGCCGCACCCGGGCGGTGGCACTCTGCGCCGTCCGGTCCGCCACCGCGACCGCGAGCCACGCCGGGGATCCGAGCCGCGAGCTCTCCGAGAGCCGCGCCCCCGTCCCCGACGCCATCAGATAGCCGCCCTGCTCCCGAGCCCGAGCCACCCGCTCGGGAAAGGCGAGCGCGGTCACCAGCCCCGCCACCGCGTCCTCGGCCAAGCCCCCAGAAGCCCGACCGCCCCCGCCGGCCCCGGCCGCGACACGGTCGGCCCCGGCCCCGCCTGCCCCAGCCCCGGCATTCCCGGCACCGGTCCCGTCAGCTCGGGCTTTCGCGCCAGCCCCGGCACCGGTTCCGTCACCTGGTGCCCCAGCCCCGCCGGTCCCAACCCAGTCGGCCCCCGTGCCGGTCCCGCCGGCTCCGGCCGCGGCGCCGCCTTGCTCGGCGTCGGCCGCGCGCTCCAGGCGGCGCACCTCCGCGCGCCAGCGCGCTCCGTACCCGTCGCCGCCCCGGCGCGCCTCCCGCCAGGCGGCGGCCAGATCGTCCCCGTACTCCCGGGGCGGCTCCTCACTCAGCAGTGCCACCACCTCCGCCGCCCGCCGGACCCCCACCTCGGCGGCGCCGTCGAGCAGTGCCCGGGCCAGTCGCGGATGCAGGCCCAGCCGGGCCATCCGCACCCCCCGGTCCGTCGCCCGGCCGGCCTCGTCGACCGCGCCCACCGCCGTGAGCACCGCACGGGCCGCCGCCATCGCTCCGGCAGGTGGCGCGTCCAGGAGGGCGAGCCCGGAAGCCGTCGGATCGCCCCAGCAGGCCGCCCGCAGAGCGAAGTCGGTCAGATCGGCGACCTTGATCTCGGGGGAGGGGAACCGCACCTGCCGCGCGTCCTCCGCCGCGGACCAGCAGCGGTAGACCGTCCCGAAACCCTCACGCCCCGCCCGGCCCGTGCGCTGCGTGGCGACCGCCACCGACACCGGCACTGTGGCGAGCGAGCCCAGGCCCCGGGCATGGTCCATCCGCGGCTCCCGGGCGAGCCCGGAGTCGACCACGATCCGCACTCCCGGCACGGTCAGGCTCGACTCGGCCACCGAGGTCGTCAGGACCACCCGCCGCCGGCCGCCCGGCCCTGCGCCCCGCAGTACCGCGTCCTGCACCGCCGCCGGCGCCCGCCCGTGCAGCTGGAGGACCTCGGCGTCCACGTCGGAGAGCAGTCCCGCGGTCCGGGCGATCTCGCCCGTCCCGGGCAGGAAGCAGAGCACGTCGCCCTCGTGCCGCTCCAGGGCCTCCCGGACCGTCGCGGCGACGTGCCGGAGCAGCGCGGGATCCACCCAGGTGCCGTGCGCGGGCCGCACCCCGGCCGGCGGCGGCGCGAAGTGGATGGCCGAGCCGTGGATCGTCCCCTCGGCCCGCACGACGGGCGCCGGGCCGCTGCCGTCCAGGACCGTCAGCAGATCCGCCCACGCCTCCGCGTCGCTCGTCGCCGACGCGGCGATCAGCTTCAGCTCGGGTCGCAGGGTCGCCCGCACGTCCACCAGGAACGCCAGCGCCGTGTCCGCGTCCAGATGCCGCTCATGGCACTCGTCGAGCAGCACCACGTCCACCCCGGCCAGCTCCGGATCGCGCTGGAGCCGCTGGAGCAGCACACCTGTGGTCACCACCTCGACCCGGGTCGCGGGCCCGGCCCGCCGCTCCCCGCGCACGGAGAATCCGACGGCCCCGCCGACCTCCTCGCCCAGCAGCCACGCCATCCGCCGGGCCGCGGCCCGTACCGCCATCCGGCGCGGCTCCGCGACCAGCACCCGGCGCGCCGGCCCGTCCCCTATAAGACCCGCGAGAGCCAGCGGGACCAGCGTGGTCTTGCCGGTCCCGGGCGGCGCGTGCAACACCGCCGTGCCGCGCTCCTCGAGCGCGGTCAGCAGCTCGGGGACGGCATGGCGGACGGGAAGACGGTCGAGTGCGTCGTTTCGGATCACACGGCAAGTCTCGTACGCCGGGCCGACCCGCCGCGCCGCGTTGTCCACAGGCCCGCCGATCAGTAGTACTAATCGACCGAGGTGAGCCCACCCTGGCCAGCCGGGCGGAGCGGGACCAGCCGCGCTGGGCCGACCGCGCCAGCCAGCAAGCCGGCCGCGCCGGGCCGGCCAGGCCAGCAAGGCCGAGCAGCCCTAGCGAGGCCGCGTCGCGCCGCACTGGCTGCCTCAGCTGAGCGAGCCGCGCCGACCCGGCCCAGCCGGGCGGAGCCGGACCGGCGGGCCGCACCGGCCCCCCGGCCGCGCCGGGCCGAGCCAGCCGAGGCGGCCGCCCCGCGCCAGCCAAGCCGAGCTCAGCGGACCGCCCGGGCCGGCCGGGCGCAGCCGGACCGGGGGCCGGACCAGCGGGCGGACCAGTCGCGACCGGCCGGCCCCAGCCCTGCGCGCCGCCCGCCCCCAGCCGCCCGCCGCCACCCAACCCCTCTTACCCGTCGACGCGCTCGCAGACGAAGATCGCCGTGCCCGGGATCAGATTTCCCCGCAGAGGGGACCAGCCGCCCCACTCCTGGCTGTTCCAGGCCGGCCACTCCGGCTCGACCAGGTCGACCAGCCGGAAGCCGCCGGCCACCACGTCCCGGACCCGGTCGCCGATCGTCCGGTGGTGCTCGACGTAGACGGCGCGGCCGCGCTCGTCCTGCTCCACGTACGGCGTCCGGTCGAAATACGAGGCCGCGACCGACAGCCCCTCGGGCCCGGGCTCGTCCGGGAACGCCCAGCGGATGGGGTGGGTCACCGAGAACACCCAGCGGCCGCCCGGCCGCAGCACGCGGTGCACCTCGCGGAAGACCCGTACGGGATCGGCCACGAACGGCACCGCTCCGTACGCCGAGCACGCCATGTCGAAGGAGCCGTCGCGGAACGGCAGCGCCCCCGCGTCGGCCTCCACCAGCGGCACGTCCTCGCCGATCCGCAGCGCGTGCTGCAGTTGCCGGTGCGAGAGGTCGAGCGCCACCGGCCGGGCGCCCTGCGCCGCCAGCCAGCGCGCGCACTGCGCCGCGCCCGCGCCGATCTCCAGGATGTCCAGGCCCTTCAGCGCCGCGGCCGGCCCGAGCAGCCCGGCATCCGCCTCGTCGAGCCCCTCCGGACCCCAGACGAACCGGTCGTCGCCCAGGAAGGCTCCGTGCTCGGTCTGGTACTCGTCGGCGTTCCGGTCCCACCAGCCCCGGCTCGCGCGGCTGCTCTCCGCGTCCCCGGCGTCACGCCGGGTGGCCTCCGCCTCTTCCTCGGGAGCCTCTTCGTGTCCGTACTCTTGGTTCATCTCGCCCGTCGATGTAGTTTGCGCTCAGAGCCGCGCGCCATGAACGCGACACGGCTTCCCGTGGCCAGGATGGCCTGGGCTGACACGAGTTGTGCCGGGTATGCGGCGATCCGCCCCTGGTGTGCGCTTCGCGCATTGACCCTGTCCGGCCGCCCCCGTATGCTAAAGGTTGCGCTGCGGGCCTGCGCGCCTCAGACGGAGCAGGCCGCGCTCGCATCTGTTGTATGTCCCCTCGGTTTTCGAGGCGTCCCCCGTTCTCCGGGCCAGGCGCTTCCTTGGCTGTCCGGCTTCTTCAGCTGCGATACGGGCTCTCGGCGTAGCAGTACCTACGACTTCAATGTCCGTACCGGAGCCCTTTCCCACATGACGAGCAGCACCGAGACCACCGCCACCACCCCGCAGGTTGCGGTCAACGACATCGGTAACGAGGAAGCCTTCCTCGCCGCGATCGACGAGACGATCAAGTACTTCAACGACGGCGACATCGTCGACGGCGTCATCGTGAAGGTCGACCGGGACGAGGTCCTGCTCGACATCGGTTACAAGACCGAAGGTGTCATCCCGAGCCGCGAGCTCTCGATCAAGCACGACGTCGACCCGAACGAGGTCGTCAAGGTCGGCGACGAGATCGAGGCCCTGGTTCTCCAGAAGGAGGACAAGGAAGGCCGCCTGATCCTCTCGAAGAAGCGCGCCCAGTACGAGCGTGCCTGGGGCACCATCGAGAAGATCAAGGAAGAGGACGGCATCGTCACCGGTACCGTCATCGAGGTCGTCAAGGGTGGTCTCATCCTCGACATCGGCCTCCGCGGCTTCCTCCCGGCCTCCCTGGTCGAGATGCGTCGCGTCCGCGACCTCCAGCCCTACGTGGGCAAGGAGCTCGAGGCGAAGATCATCGAGCTGGACAAGAACCGCAACAACGTGGTCCTGTCCCGCCGCGCCTGGCTCGAGCAGACCCAGTCCGAGGTCCGCCAGACCTTCCTCACGACCCTCCAGAAGGGTCAGGTCCGCTCCGGCGTCGTGTCCTCGATCGTCAACTTCGGTGCCTTCGTGGACCTGGGTGGCGTCGACGGTCTGGTTCACGTCTCCGAGCTGTCCTGGAAGCACATCGACCACCCGTCCGAGGTTGTCGAGGTCGGCCAGGAGGTCACCGTCGAGGTTCTCGACGTCGACATGGACCGCGAGCGTGTCTCCCTGTCGCTGAAGGCGACCCAGGAGGACCCGTGGCAGCAGTTCGCCCGTACCCACCAGATCGGCCAGGTCGTTCCGGGTAAGGTCACCAAGCTGGTTCCGTTCGGTGCGTTCGTCCGCGTGGACGAGGGCATCGAGGGTCTGGTCCACATCTCCGAGCTGGCCGAGCGCCACGTGGAGATCCCGGAGCAGGTCGTCCAGGTCAACGACGAGATCTTCGTCAAGGTCATCGACATCGACCTCGAGCGTCGCCGGATCTCGCTGTCCCTGAAGCAGGCCAACGAGTCCTTCGGTGCCGACCCGGCGTCGGTCGAGTTCGACCCGACCCTGTACGGCATGGCCGCGTCCTACGACGACCAGGGCAACTACATCTACCCCGAGGGCTTCGACCCCGAGACCAACGACTGGCTCGAGGGCTACGAGAAGCAGCGCGAGGAGTGGGAGCGCCAGTACGCCGAGGCGCAGCAGCGCTTCGAGCAGCACCAGCAGCAGGTCATCAAGTCCCGCGAGGCCGACGAGGCCGCCGCTGCCGAGGGTGGCGCCGCCGCTCCGGCCGCCGCGCCGACCGGTGGCTCGTACTCCTCGGAGTCGGACGACACCGCCGGCGCCCTGGCGTCGGACGAGGCGCTTGCCGCCCTGCGCGAGAAGCTGGCCGGCGGCCAGAGCTGAAACGGCTCACCGCTGAGCTCCAGTAGCTAGCGTCGAGGCCCGTCTCCCTTCGGGGAGGCGGGCCTCGTTCGTTTTCCCGGCCACGGCGCCACGGCCGCGACGCCACGGGTGCGGACGGAAATCCCTGGCGCGGGGAATGGCGGTGCGTCAGGAGGTGTTGTGGCTGAAGAACGCGAGGAGGAGCGGAAATCGTGCTTGATCCCCAGGATTTGTACGAATGGGACCAGAAGGGCCTGGCCGTCGTGGACATGGCCCTGGCGCAGGAGTCGGCCGGACTGGTCATGCTCTACCACTTCGACGGGTACATCGACGCCGGTGAGACCGGCGAGCAGATCGTTGACGGGCTGCTCGACACCCTGCCCCACCAGCTGGTGGCCCGCTTCGACCACGACCGCCTCGTGGACTACCGGGCCCGCCGCCCCCTGCTGACGTTCCGCCGCGACCGCTGGACGGCGTACGAGACCCCTTCGATCGAGGTCCGTCTCGTCCAGGACGCCACCGGCGCCCCCTTCCTGCTGCTCTCCGGGCCCGAGCCCGACGTCGAGTGGGAGCGGTTCGCCGCCGCCGTCGCCCAGATCGTCGAGCGCCTCGGCGTCCGCCTCGCCGTCAACTTCCACGGCATCCCCATGGGCGTCCCGCACACCCGTCCGGTCGGCCTCACCCCGCATGGCAGCCGCACGGACCTCATGCCCGGCCACCGCAGCCCCTTCGACGAGGCCCAGGTGCCCGGCAGCGCCGAGTCACTCATCGAGTTCCGTCTCACCGAGGCCGGTTTCGACACCCTCGGCGTTGCCGCCCACGTCCCGCACTACGTGGCCCGCTCCCCGTACCCGGACGCCGCCCTGACCGCTCTCGAGGCCGTCACCGCCGCCACCGGACTGGTCCTGCCCGGCGTCGCCCACGCCCTGCGCACCGAGGCCCGGCGCACCCAGACCGAGATCGAGCGCCAGATCGGCGAAGGCGACGAGGAGCTGACGACGCTCGTCCAGGGCCTCGAGCACCAGTACGACGCCATGGCCGGCGCCGAGACCCGCGGAAACCTGGTCGCCGAGCCCGTCGACCTGCCCTCCGCGGACGAGCTGGGCCGCGAGTTCGAGCGCTTCCTCGCGGAGCGGGAGGGCGACGCCTAGCCGCCCGGCCGTGGGATCTAAGCTGCCGCTCATGCTGAAGGTGGGCCTGACCGGCGGAATCGGCGCCGGCAAGAGTGAAGTTTCCCGGCTGCTCGTCTCGTACGGAGCGGTCCTCATCGACGCCGACCGGATCGCCCGCGAGGTGGTGGAGCCCGGTACGCCCGGGCTCGCCGCCGTGGTCGAGGAGTTCGGTCCGGAGATCCTCACCCCCGAGGGCGCCCTCGACCGGCCGAGGCTCGGCTCGATCGTCTTCGCCGACCCCGAGCGCCTCGCCGCCCTCAACGCCATCGTCCATCCGCTCGTCGGCGCCCGCTCCGCCGAGCTGGAGGGCCAGGCCGGCCCGGACGACGTCGTCGTCCACGACGTGCCCCTGCTCACCGAGAACGGCCTCGCGCCCCTCTACGACCTGGTCGTCGTCGTGGACGCCGCCCCGGAGACCCAGCTCGACCGCTTGGTCCGGCTCCGCGGCATGACCGAGGACGAGGCCCGGGCCCGGATGGCGGCCCAGGCCACCCGCGCCCAGCGCCGTGCCGTTGCCGACCTCCTCATCGACAACGACGGCCCCCTGGAGGCGTTGGAGCCCCAGGTGCGCAAGGTGTGGGAGGAGCTCCGGCAGCGCGCCGCCGGCAACGCCTAGCGGAGGCCGGCGGGCTCGGCGCTGCGCGAGCCCTCGCGAACGGGGTAGGGAGGCGCCCGCGCGGAAATACCCCACAGGGGGGTGCTCCGCGGAATGCGGTCGCCGTGCCCGCTGTTGAACTGCCGGAGCGAGGGAAGGAAGCCGCCGTGCCCGAGAGGAACCCCGAGACCCACGTCATCGACTTCCGCGCCGCCGAGCAGCTGCTCGCCGCGCGGGATCCGAGAGGCGCGGTCAAGCTGCTCGACTCGGTGATCGCCGCCCACCCCGAGAACACCGCGGCCCGGCTGCTGCGCGCCCGCGCCTTCTTCGCCGCCGCGCAACTGCGACCCGCCCAGCTCGAGTTCGAGCTGGTCCTGGAGCGCGAGCCGGACAACGCGTTCGCCCACTTCGCGCTCGCCCGCACGTACGAGCGCTCCGGCCGCGAAGACCAGGCCACCCGCCACTTCCGGCTCGCCGCCGCACTCGACCCGAAGCCGGAGTACCTGGAAGCGGCCCGCTTCGGACCGGCCGGCCCCGGCGTGCCGGAGGAGTAGGCCCCGGCGCTCGCGGGGTGGTGCTCACGGCCGCGGGCCCGGGCCCGTACCCGGTCGGCGTCTCCGGCCGCCGTGATCCGGTTCGTACGGAGGGATGTCACGCCCCGGCTGCCAGTGCGGCCCCTGCCGGAGGTGGCGCACCACCACGGTCAGGTCCACGGCGGCCACCACGAACAGCACCGCGCACGCCGCCGCCCACCCCGGACGCTCGACCAGCGAGAAGACGGTCGCGCCGAACGCCGCCCACAGCACGCCCCACAGGCTCAGCCAGAAACGCATCCGCAGCGCACTGCGCGCGGTCGCCGGTTCGCTCCCGGTACGCATGAGATCGCATCTCCCGGGTCAGGGATCCCCCCGCGGGCACATCCAGCTTCTACCCGCGGCGCACCATCCGAAAAGGCCCATCGGGCCCCCGGCGAGAGGATGTGAGGCATGAGCGAAGTCGGAGACGACGGCGGCGGCGCCGACCCGATGCGCGACGGTCACGAGGGCACCGGGCCCGGGCCGATCACCCCCGACGGCTGCGCCGTCGAGCTGTACCGGCGGCTGTCGGTCGGCACCGAACCCGACGTCATCGCGGCCGCCGTGCCGGCCGGCGCCGCGCTCCTCGAACTGGGCAGCGGCGCCGGCCGGGTGACCGTGCCCCTCGCCGAACGCGGCTTCGCCGTCACCGCCGTCGACGAGTCGGCGGAGATGCTGGCCGTGGTCGGCGAGCGCGCCCCGGGCGTCGAGACGGTGCGCAGCCCCATCGAAACGCTGGACCTGCCGCGCAGGTTCGACGCGGTCGTGCTCGGCTCGTTCCTCGTGCACACCGCCGACCCCCGGACCCGGCAGGCGCTCCTGGAGACCTGCCGGCGTCATGTGAAGGACGACGGCCGCGTCCTGATCCAGCGCGAGGGCGCCGACTGGCACCTCGACGTGCCGCGCGAGCGCCGCGACCCGGGCGGGTACACCGTCCGGATCCTGTCGGCGGAACCGGTCGGCGACGGCGTGAACTCGGTCCACGCCGAGTACGTCTTCCCGGACGCGCGCTGGACCCAGACCTTCCTGTCCCGGCCACTGACCCGCGAGGCGTTCGAAGGCCACCTCGCCGAGGCCGGGCTCGCCGTCGACGGCTATCTGACCGACGACGGCACCTGGGCGCTCGCCCGCCCGCGGCGGACGCCGGAGGTCAGTGGATGACGCTGTAGCTGCGCCAGGGAAGCGTGCCCGGCACGATCTCGTCGCCGCTGTTGCTGGGCAGGTAGGTGTTGTGGGGGGCGTCGCAGTCACGGGTCCGGTAGAGCCTGATGTCCAGCAGCGACGAGTTCTCCACCTTCGTCGCTCCCGTCGGCGCCAGCCTGTGGCAGCCGTTCACGGAAGGACTGGTCACCACCACCCCGAGCCCGCGCCCGGTCTCGTACGAGATCGTGCCCACCGCGCTGCGGCCGAGCCCGGAGCAGCCCGTGACGGCGAGCGAGAGCAGGACGGCACCGGTGGCGATGGTGAGACGCCGGTGAACGGACATGGCGGAATCCTCGTCTGTCGGGTCGGGAGGGCATGGGCGGGCATGGGCGGATATGGGCGGGCATGGGCGGAAGCCTGTTGCCCGCCACCCTGCCCCCTCCCGTGCGGCCTGTCACGTACTGCTGGGCCGCCCGGGGGAAGCGCCGCTGGGCGGCATTGTCAGACCCCACCCGTAAGGTCGGAGATCCAGTCGGATTCCGTCGCGGATCGGGAGGTGAGCAGCGCCATGACCCATACCTGGAGCGCCCTGTGCGGTCTCGCGGCCGTCTTCCTGCCCGCCGACCTGCCCCGCGCGGGCCGGGTCGCCTTCTGGGCCCCCGACGGCGGGCCGCTGCCCGGTGCCGGGCCCGTGCGGCCCACCGGCTCCGAAGACCGGCCGACGGAGGGCGGCGTGGGGGATATGCCCGGCTCCGCCGAGCGCGGCGAGCTGACCGTCGTACGCCGGCACGGCACCGGAGTGCGCGGCCGGACCGTGCCCGCCGTGATCCTGCCCGTCGCCGACGCCCTGCCCGTCCTGGTAGCCGCCCGCCGGCACCCGGCGGCGCACCCCGCGGCCACCTGCTGGGGCGCCGCCGCCCTGCACGCGCTCCATCTGGTGGCCCGCGCCCGGCTCCTTCCCGGCCTCACGGCCGACGACCACGACGCCTGGCGGGCCGGACCGCTCGACGCCGACGACATCGCCCATCTGAGGGCGATCGCCGCCGCCATGCCGTACGAGGCCCACGCCACGCCCGTGCCCGGCCGCGGCCCGCTGCGCCTGCCCGAGCCCGAGGCGCTGGTGCGCGCCTTCCTCGACGCCGTCGCCGACACCCTGCCCCGCACCCCCGCCGCGCCGCACGCCGTCGGTGCGCCCTTCGCCGCCCGCGAGCCCCGCCACCTGCCCCGCGCGCGAGCCTGGGCCGCCGAGGCCGCCGCCGGCATGGACGCCGGGGTACGCGTCTCGCTGCGCCTCGACCTGTCCGCATACGAGCTCTTCGACATCTCCGACCCGGCCGGCCACGCCGACGGAACCGGGACCGGGACCGGGGCCGCGGACGGCGGCGGTGTCGAGCGGCGGCAGGCCTCGGCCGCCCTCCTTCAGGTGCACAGCCTCGCCGACCCCACCCTCGTCATCGACGCCGCCACCCTCTGGGCCGGCGAAGGCGACGAGCACTTCGGGCCCCGCGCCCGGATCGACGCCGTCCTCGCCCTGCGCCGCGCCGCCCGCGTCTGGCCTCCGCTCGGCCGCCTGCTCGAACGGGAGGTGCCCGACGTCCTCGCGCTCTCCGAGGACGAGCTGTACGAGCTGCTCGGCCCCGCCGCCGCCCGGCTCGCCGACGCCGGGGTCGTCGTCCACTGGCCCCGCGACCTCGTCCGCTCGCTGACCGCCTCCGCCGTCGTCCGCCCCGCCCGCACCGCGCCCGGCTCCGCGACCGACGGCACCGGCTTCTTCGACAGCACCGAGCTGCTCCGCTTCAACTGGCAGCTCGCCCTCGACGGCGACCCGCTCACCACCCGCGAGATGGACGCCCTCGCGGAGGCCCACCGACCCGTGGTGCGCCTCCGCGACCAGTGGGTGGTCGTCGACCCCGACCTCGTCCGCAAGGCCCGCAAGCGCGAACTCGGACTTCTGCAACCGGTCGACGCGCTCGCCGTCGCCCTCACCGGCACTGCCGACATCGACGGCGAGACCGTCCCCGCCGTTCCCGTCGGCGCCCTCGCCACCCTGCGGGACCGGCTCCTCGCCGGCCCCGAGGACATCACCCCGCCGCCCGGGCTCGACGCCACCCTGCGCGACTACCAGCTGCGCGGCCTCGCCTGGCTCGACCTCATGACCTCCCTCGGCCTCGGCGGCTGCCTCGCCGACGACATGGGCCTCGGCAAGACCGTCACCCTCATCGCCCTCCACCTGCGCCGCGCCCACCGCCACCCCACCCTGGTCGTCTGCCCGGCCTCGCTCCTCGGCAACTGGCAGCGGGAGATCCAGCGCTTCGCGCCCGGCGTGCCCGTCCGCCGCTTCCACGGCACCGGCCGCACCCTGGAAGGACTCGACGGCGGCTTCGTCCTCACCACCTACGGCACGCTGCGCACGAGCGCGCCCCGGCTCGCCGAGCAGCAATGGGGCATGGTCGTCGCCGACGAGGCCCAGCACGTCAAGAACCCCTTCTCGGCGACCGCCAAAGCACTGCGCACCCTCCCAGCCCCGGCCCGGGTCGCACTCACCGGCACGCCCGTCGAGAACAACCTCTCCGAGCTGTGGGCGCTCCTCGACTGGACGACCCCGGGCCTCCTCGGCCCGCTGAAGGCGTTCCGCGCCCGGCACGCCCGCGCCGTCGAGAACAGCGAGGAGCTCGACAACGAGGAGGCGGTCGAGCGTCTCGCCCGCCTGGTCCGGCCGTTCCTCCTGCGCCGCCGCAAGTCCGACCCGGGCATCGTCCCCGAGCTGCCGCCCAAGACCGAGTCCGACCACCCCGTCCCGCTCACCCGCGAACAGGCGTCCCTCTACGAGGCGGTGGTGCGCGAGACGATGGCACAGATCGAGAGCGCCGAGGGCATGGCCCGACGCGGACTGATCATGAAGCTGCTCACCTCGCTCAAGCAGATCTGCAACCACCCCGCCCAGTACCTCAAGGAACCGGCCGCGCAGGCCCCGCAGGGCAGCCGGGCGGCCGCGACCGGGCCCCGCACCGCACGACTCGCCGGCCGCTCCGGCAAGCTCGCCCTCCTCGACGAGCTGCTCGACACGATCCTGGCCGAGGACGGCTCCGTCCTCGTCTTCACGCAGTACGTGTCCATGGCACGGCTCCTCGCCGACCACCTCGCCGGCCGGGGCATCCCCGCCCAGCTGCTGCACGGCGGCACACCCGTCGCCGAGCGCGAGCGGATGGTCGACCGCTTCCAGAACGGCGAGGTCCCCGTCTTCCTGCTCTCCCTGAAGGCCGCGGGCACCGGCCTCAACCTCACCCGGGCCGGCCATGTCGTCCATTACGACCGCTGGTGGAACCCGGCCGTCGAGGAACAGGCCACGGACCGTGCCTACCGCATCGGCCAGACCCAGCCCGTCCAGGTCCACCGCCTGATCGCCGAGGGCACGGTGGAGGACAGCATCGCCGAGATGCTCCGCGCCAAGCGGGCCCTCGCCGACGCCGTCCTCGGCTCCGGCGAAGCCGCCCTCACCGAACTCACCGACCGCGAACTGGCCGACCTGGTGTTGCTGAGGAGGCCCGCATGACGCCCCGCCTCCCCGGCCGCCCCGGTCCCCGGACCGGCGCCCTGCCCCGCCACGACGACCGGCGCCGCACCTTCCCCCAGCTCGCCCCGCACAGCGCACCCGACGGACGGTTCGCCGCGACCTGGTGGGGCAACGCCTGGGTCGACGCCCTGGAGGACACCGCCCTCGACGCGGCCCGGCTCGCCCGCGGCAAGGCGTACGCCCAGCGCGGCCACGTCGACGCCATCACCGTCACCCCCGGCCGGGTCGTCGCCTACGTCCACGGCACGCGCCCCCGCCCGTACCGCACCGAGATCCGGCTGCGGACCCTCGGCGACGACGACTGGGAGCGGTTCCTCGACGAGGCCGCCGCCCGGCCCGAGCACATCGCCGCCCTCCTCGACAAGGACGTCCCGCACGCCCTGGAGGCGGTCACCGGACTCCTGCCCGCGCCCGGCGACCTCGTCCCCGACTGCTCCTGTCCCGACGACGGCTACCCCTGCAAACACGCCGCCGCACTCTGCTACCAGTCCGCGCGCCTCCTCGACGAGGACCCGTTCGTCCTCTTCCTGATGCGCGGCCGCGGCGAACAGGAACTCCTCGCCGCCCTCACCCGCCGCAACGCCGCCCGTGCCGCCGCCGAGCGCACCGGGACCGGCACGGCCGGCCCCGCCCTGCCCAGCCTCCCGGCCCGCACCGTGCTCGCCCCCACCACCGGCCACACCCTCCCGCCCCTCCCGCCCCTGCCGCCCCCGCTGCCCGCACCCGCGCAGCCGGGCCGCCCCGCCGTGTTCCCCGCCGACCCCGACGCGCCCGACCCGCTCGCCCTCGACCTCCTCGCCACCGAGGCCGCCGCCCGCGCCCACACCTTCCTCATCACCGGGCACGACCCCGTCGCCGCCCTCACCCCCTGGCAGGACGCCGTACGGCTGGCCGCCGCGCACCCCGGCTCCGGCCTCACCGCATCCACCCGCGCCCTCTACCGCGACCTCGCCTACGCCCTCGACCGCACCCCCACCGACCTCGCCCGCGCCGTCGCCGCCTGGCGCCAGGGCGGACCCGCCGGACTCGCCGTGCTGGAAGAGCCCTGGGACCCGCCCGCCGGCCCCTTCGACCGGGCCAGACCCGCCCTGCTCGCCGCGGACCTCCCGGCCTTCCGGCCCTGGCGCAACCGCCTGTCCACCCGCACCCTCCAGCTCCGCCTCGGCCGCGACGGACTCTGGTACGGGTACGAGTCGG
Source organism: Streptomyces sp. NPDC003943 (assembly GCF_053605265.1). NCBI lineage: Bacteria > Bacillati > Actinomycetota > Actinomycetes > Kitasatosporales > Streptomycetaceae > Streptomyces > Streptomyces sp. NPDC003943. Next base: position 89,813 of record NZ_JBSGIW010000003.1, read on the forward strand.
ACGCCGACCGCGAGGACTGGTGGCCGCGCGGCACCCCCGACGCCGACCCGGTGGGGGTGATCACCGACCTGCTCGGCAGGTGACCGTTAGGCTGGACAGGGACGCACGACGCTTCGAAGGGGGCCTGGTGGAAGCCGAGTTGGTGGCACTGGCGACGACGGGGGCGACCGCCCTCGTCCAGCAGATGGTGAGCGACGGCTGGGAGCGGGCCCGCACCCGGATCGCCGCGTTCTTCGCCGCGCGCTCCGGAGCCGACGAGGAGGCGGTCGGCGCCGAACTGGAGGCCGCGCGCGACGAACTGATCCGCGCCGAGCAGAGCGGCGACGAGGAGACGGCACACGAGGCCCGGACCGAGGCCCATGTCGAGTGGCGGGCGCGGATGCGGCGCAGCCTCCTGGCCGATCCCGAGTCGGCGCGGGAACTCCAGGAGATCCTGGATGAGTTGGCGGGTGACGAGCGCAGGCCGGCCGAGCCGGCCGCCACCGTCACCAACGTGATCAGCGGAGGAGTGCAGCACGGCTCCGTGATCCAGTCCCACACCATCCAGAACCTCAGGATCGGCGGCCAGGACGGCTCCCGCCCATGACCCCCGACCCCGTCGTGCGCAACGACGTCGGCGGCACGGTCCACGGAACCGTCGTCCAGGCCGGGCGGATCGACACGCTCACCGTGGAGGCCGTCGTCCCGGCGATCGTCCCGGGCAGCCCGCCGCCCGGGTTACTCCCGCCGCCGACCCGCCACTTCACCGACCGTCGTGACGAACTCGACCGGCTCACCGCCCTGCTGGACGGTACCGACGACGACCCGGCGCCCCGCGTGGTCGTGCTCACCGGCACCGGCGGCATCGGCAAGTCCGCCACCGCGCTCCACTTCGCGGCCCGCCTGCGCCGCCGCTTCGACGGCGGCCAGCTCCACGCGGACCTGCGCGGCGACGCCACCGCCACGGCCGCCACCCCCTCCGTCATCCTGGTCCGCTTCCTGCGGGCCCTCGGCGTCGCCCCGCAGTACGTGCCGGCCGACGAGCAGGAGCAGATCGACTGGTTCCGCACGCTCACCGCGGACCGCCGCCTGCTCACCGTGCTCGACAACGCGCACTCGGCCGCCCAGGTGCTCCCCCTGCTGCCGACCGGTCCCGGCTCGCTCACCCTGGTCACCAGCCGCCGCCGGCTCGACGGACTCACCCGCGAGGTCGGAGCCCACCGCCTCGCCCTCACCCCGCTGGGCCCCGCCGACTCCGCCCTCCTCCTCACCCGGCTGTCCGGCCGCGACGGCACTCACGCCCACACCGGCGCACAGGCCGTCGCCCGGCGTTGCGGCGGACTCCCGCTCGCCCTCTGCATGGCCGGCGAGCGCCTCGCCGTACGGACCCACCTCACCTGGCAGCAGCTGGAGCACGACATGGCCACGTCCGCGGCGGACGCCCCCGGCCACGACGGCCCCGAGGGACGCGACCTTGTCGCCGCCACCGCCGACACCTCCTACGAGGACCTCACGGCCGACGCCGCCCGCCTCTACCGGCTCGGCGGACTGCGCCCCTGGGCCGGACTCACCGCCCCGGCGGCCGCCGCGCTCGCCGAGGTCCCGGTGGAGCGGGCCGCCGCGCTGCTCGAAGAACTGGCCTCCCTCCACCTCGTGGAGGAGTACGAGTCGGGCCGCTACCGCTACCACGACCTGCTCCGCGCCCACGCCGAGCGCCGCGCGCTCGAAACCGACGGACCCGGCCGGTGCGCCGCGGCCGTCGGGCGGCTCCTGCGCCACCACCTGGCCGCGGCCGCCGCCGCGGACGCCCGCGTCATGCCCGGCCGCTGGCGCCTCGGCCCCGTCTACGAGCGGCTGCCGCACGGCCCCGAGGTCCCCACCACCCCCGCCGCCGCGACCGACTGGCAGCTCACCGAGCGCGAGAACCTCGTCGAGGCCGTGCGGACCGCTGACGCGTACGGACTCGACGACCTCACCTGGCAGTTGTGCGAGGCGCTCTGGAGCCTGTTCTTCCGGCAGGGCTTCCACGAGGAGTGGCTGGCCACCCACCGCCTCGGCATCGCGGCTGTCACCCGCTGCCCCACGCCGCCCGGCGCCGAGGGCCGCATGCACACCCAGCTCGGCTTCGCCCTCCACGGCCTCGGCCGGTACGACGAGGCGGAGGCCGCGTTCACCGCCGCCGCCGAGGCCGACCGGCGCGCTGCCTTCCGTACGGGAGAGGCGACGGCGGTGGAATCCATCGGCCTGGTACGGCTCGCCCAGGGCCGCCACGACGAGGCCGCCGACTCCTTCCGCACCGCGCAGACCCTCACCGACGACCCCCGGGCCCAGGCACTCCTCGCCCACCATCTGGGCCGTGCCCTCTCTGGCCAGGGCCGGCACGCCGACGCCGTCGCCACCCTGGAGCGGGCCCGGGAGCTGATGGCCGCGCTGCCCGACCCGTACAACGAGGCCCGCGTCCTCACCAGCCTCGGCGAGGCGGCCCTCGCCACCGGCGACCGCGAGCGCGCCGCCGGCGTTCTCGCCGACGCGGCCGGGCGGATGGCGCGCGAGCGGGTCCCGGTCCAGGAGGCGGCCCTCGCGGCGCTGCGCGCCAGGGCCGCGGCGAGCGTGGAGGAGCGCAGAAGCTTCCTGACCGAGGCGATCGAGCGGTACGAACGCCTCGGTGCGCCTCAGGCGACCGCCCTGCGCGCCGAACGGGAGGCCCTCGCCTAGCCGACGACGCGCGGCACGGCCCGCACCGCGACCTGGTGGCGTACCGAACCCGTCGCCACGACGAGGGCACCGGCGGCGACGAGCGCCGAGAGCGGTCGGCCGCTCGCGCGCCAGGCATGCACGGCCGAGGCGTACGCGAACGGGTCGCACGGATCGGTGAAGCCGTCCGGGCGGGGCAGCGCGGTCAGTTCGAGGACCGTGCCGTCCCGGTCGTGGACCAGACAGCGACCCGGTCCCGTGGCGACGGCGGCGAGCGCGGCGTACGGGCGCTGGGCCAGGAGCTCCGCGGCGCGCGGACCGGGAGGGTCGCCGGTCCGGCCGCGGTCGGTGACGACGTCCGCGAGGGCGAGCCGCCCCGCGTCGGCGGTGCCGTCGTCGACGGCGGTGTGCGCGTCGTCCGCCGCGGGGATCTCGGGCTCCGCGACCGGATCGGCATAGCGGGTGACCGCCACCTCGGGCGGACCGCCGGGGGAGTCCCGGACCGTGGTGAGGACCCGGACCGGCACGGTGACCTGAGGGGTCTCCGTTCCTGCCGGGACCGGGACCGGTACCGAGACCGGGACGGCGACCTGCGGTGTCTCCGTTCCTGCCGGGAGCGCGACCGGGACCGGCAGCGACGGCAGCCGGGCCGGGCGTACGGGCTCGGGCAGGGCGAGCATGGTGTGGAACAGCGTCCGCAGCAGCGCCGCCGACGCGCCCGGGTCCGAGGTGGCCGCCGCCGCGAACCCGTCGTACCGCCCGGGCACATGGCCGTCGATCACCGCGTCGAGCTGCGCCCGCAGCGGCGACCCCGGGCGCAGGGCCGGAGCCGCCCGGCCCAGCGCGGCGACAGGTGACGCGGGGTCGAGCTCGCCCTGCGGGAAGGTCCCGAGCAGGACCGGCAGACCGAGCGCGGCCGCGTAGTAGGTGACCGAGCCGTGGTCGCCGATGACGCAGTCGGCCGCCGCGACCGCCTGCCGCCAGTGCTCGACCGGGTCGACGAGGAGGACCCCGGAGTCGGCGGCCCGGCGCAGCCAGGCGCGGACCTGGCCGGGCCCGTGTCCGTACCAGATGTTGGGGTGCAGCACGGCGCACAGCCGGTACTCGTCCACCGGCAGGGTCTCCGTCAACTCCCGCAGGAGGGCGGGGAAGGCGTCCGATCCGGCGAGGGAGGCGCGGCCCCAGGTGGAGTTCAGGACGACGAGCCGGCGTCCGTCACCGGCGCCGAACGCCCGTCGCAGCGCCGGGCGCCGGTGGCGGAGTCCGAGCATCCGGTCGAAGCAGGGGTCACCGGCGAGGACGGCGGTCTCGGCCGCCTCGGGGCAGGCGTGCCGCAGCCGGTCGAGTTGTTCGGGGTGGGAGAGCACGGTCGCCGCGGCGAGCGGCTTGCCCTCGTGGAGCAGCCACTCCGGGTCCATGCCGAAGACGGGCGCACCGCCGTTTCCGCCCCACGCCCCGAGCCCGGTGTCCGGTGTCCGGTGTCCGGTGTCCGGTGTCGCCAGCCTCTTATTGTATCCGGCGCCGTGTGAGAGGATGATCAACTTACCCTGGAACGCCTGGAGTTCACCGCCGTAGCTGGCGCTGATGGCGAGGTCGACGTCTCCGGCCGCGGCCAGTTCCTTCGCCTGCTCCCACGGCACCACCGGCAGCCCCGCCCGGTCGAGCAGCTCCGGCACCCCGGCCAGGAACGGCGAGGAACCCGTGCAGGTCGCGAGAGTCTGCACGTCGAGGGCGTCGTCGAAGAGCGGCAGCACATCGAGCAGCCGGGTGGCCGAGGTGACGTTGTGGACGACGAACAGCACCGTACGCGCGGGCTCCCGGGTCCGCCAGCGCGCCGCGTCCCGGCCCACCGGTACCCGCAGCCACTCCCGCCCCACGGTCACCACGCCCCCTCCGGACCCCCGAACCCTCTCCGGTCACGTGCGTGTCACCGTAACCCACCGCGAACACCCGACGTCGGGACATGATCCGCCCGGTTCACACTCCCTCGATGGAGTGAAACCCGCCGGGCTTCGGATCCGGGCACCTCGCGGATGGCGTTGTGTCGGGTACGGGCGAGTGCCCGTGAAGACATCCGGAAGGCAGGAAGCCATGAGGCAGATTCGCCGAAGTGGTCTGGCCACACTGTTGGTCACCGGTGGCGCGCTGGCGCTCTCGGCGGGCGCCGCCCACGCCGACTCCGCGGCGCAGGGTGCCGCCGTCGGCTCGCCGGGGGTCGGCTCCGGCAACGCTGTTCAGCTGCCGGTGCACGTCCCCGTGAACGTCTGCGGGAACACCGTCAACGTGGTCGGGCTGCTCAACCCCGCGGCCGGCAACAGCTGTGCCAACCGCTCCGGCGACCAGGGTTACGGCTCCGAGGACAGCGGCCCGGCGCACAAGGACCTGCCGGGCACCCCGCGCACCGGCTCCTCCGGCAGTGGTTCGCACGGCGGCGGTTCCCACGGTGGCGGCGCGTCCAACGGAGGCGGCGCCACCGCCGAGAGCCACGCCGAGGGCTCCCCGGGCGTGCTCTCCGGCAACGGGCTCCAGCTGCCGATCGACCTCCCCGTCAACCTCAGCGGCAACTCGGTCAACGTCGTCGGCATCGGTAACGCCGCTACTGGCAACACCTCGGTCAACGAGTCCCAGGAGGAGTGCGAGCACCCCGAGATCCCGACCCCGCGCCCGCCGGCCCCGGCCCACCACGTGCCGCCCGCCCACAGTGCCGGCCAGCACCGCCCGGCCCCGCAGTCCGAGTCGGTGCAGCTCGCCAGCACCGGCGCGGACTCCCTCGGCTTCGCCGCCCCGGCGAGCGCCGCGCTGCTCCTCGGCGGCGCGCTGCTGTACCGCAGGGCCCGCCGCGCGTCGGCCGACCAGGGCTGAACCGACGCCCGCACCGCCGACGTACCAGCCGTACAGAGCCGTACAGCGCCGTACAGCGCCGTACAGCGCCGTGCCGAGCCGTCCCCAGCCGTAGCGGCGGTACGGCTCGCGAGGTGAACCAGAGGTGGACCAAGGGCTGAGCTCAGGGCGCCGCGTCGCCGCGCCCCTCAGCCCGTACGCCAGGCCCGGATAACCGCCTCGATGGCAGGCGCGATTCTCGCCCGGGCCTGGTGCCGTGGCACCCCGGCCATGAGCAGCGTGTCGTACTCGGTGTCGACATGCCGTACGGCGGCCCGCACCGCCGCCGCGACCGCGCCCGGGTCGAGGGCCCGGCCGGCGGCCGTGCGTCCCACCCGCCCGCTGCCCTTGGCCGAGGCGTGGGCGGCGATCTCCGCCGCCCGGTCGGCCGGGCAGCCCGGGAAGAGGCGCCGGATCTCCGCCTCCAGGGTCGCGGTGATCTCCGCGTCCCGCTCGGCCCGGCGCGCCGCGTCCCTGGCCCGGCGCCGCGCCCGTGCCTCGGCGTCCGCCAGACATGCCGTCTCCGCCCGGACCAGCGCCGGCTCCTCGACGAGCAGGCCCTGACGCTCATAGCGGGTGCGCCGGCGGTTGTGCCGTACCACCACCGCCCACAGCGAACTGCCCTCGCGGGCCCGGCGGGTGAGGGCCGTGTCGCCGCGCCGCAGGAAGACGAGATGGCCGAGATCGGCGCAGTCCAGACAGACGGGCGCGTTGAACTCGACGATCATCCGCTCCAGCGGCCCCTGGTGGCACTCCGAGCAGCGGCGCCGTCTGAGCGGTTCGACCACGACGGGGGCGACGAGATCCACGACGGTCTTCTACCCGTACGGGGCCGGGCCGATGCCCCGGAGCGGGGCCGGTGCACGTCGCTCGCGCCGGGGTGGGCGCGCCGGTTCGCGCTCAGCGCACGCCCGGCGCGGCCGCCGCCACGAACACGGCGAGGGCCTCCTTCGCCTCGTCCGAGCGCCGCGTGCGCTCGGCGTCGTCCGCGGCCTCGTGCATGCAGTGGGTCACCTCGAACGCGGACTCGGCGAGCCGCCGGACGTGCGGGTCGTCGCAGATGAGCTGCACCAGGAAGAGCGCCTGCCGGGCGGTGGTGCGCTGCCGGTACGAGGCGAGCCGGGACTGCTCCGCCTCCTCCGAGCCCGGCTCGAGGTGGGCCTTGAACCAACGGTCGTTCTGGCTCTGCCGGTAGTCCACGACCGCGCCCGCGAAGGCGCTGTAGGTCGCGATCCGCTCCTGGCGCAACTGCTCGGTCCTGGCGAGCGCGGCGGTGCGCTCGGCGGCCCGGCCCTGGAACCAGTGCGTGGCGACCACGCCCAGCAGGGTCCCGACGACGGCTATCAGCGCCGCATCCATGACGGATCCGCTCCTCTCTCCTGCGATGAACCGTCAGATCATCGCAGGAGTACGGAACTTCTCCCATCCCGCTCCCGGGCTGGGGGCCGGGCGGAGGCGGCTACTGCCGGTATCCGCCGAGGAACCGCCCGATGCGGCTGATGGCGGCGTCCAGGTCGTCCACGTACGGCAGCGTGAGGATGCGGAAGTGGTCCGGGCGCGGCCAGTTGAAGCCGGTGCCCTGCACGACCTGGATCTTCTCGCGCAGCAGCAGGTCGAGGACGAACTTCTCGTCGTCGTGGATCGGGTACACCGCAGGATCGAGGCGCGGGAAGGCGTAGAGCGCGCCCTTCGGCTTGACGCAGGAGACGCCGGGGATCTCGTTGAGCTTCTCCCAGGCCCGGTCGCGCTGTTCGCGCAGCCGGCCGCCGGGGGCGGTGAGCTCGTGGATGGACTGCCGGCCGCCGAGCGCGGCCTGAATGGCGTACTGCGCGGGCGCGTTGGGGCACAGCCGCATGGAGGCCAGCATGCCCAGGCCCTCCAGATAGCTCTTGGCGTGCTCCTTGGGGCCGGTGACGACGAGCCAGCCGGAGCGGAATCCGGCCACCCGGTAGGTCTTGGACAGGCCGCCGAAGGTGAGCACGACCAGGTCGGGGGCGAGCGAGGCGGCCGGGTAGTGGACGGCTTCGTCGTAGACGATCTGGTCGTAGATCTCGTCGGCGAAGACCATCAGGTTGTGTCGGCGGGCGAGGTCGAGGATGCCCTCGACGATCTCCTTCGGATAGACGGCGCCCGTGGGGTTGTTGGGGTTGATGACGACGACGGCCCGGGTCCGGTCGGTGATCTTCGAGGCCATGTCTTCGAGGTCGGGGTACCAGTCGGCCGACTCGTCGCACAGGTAGTGCACGGGCTTGCCGCCGGCGAGCGTCACGACGGCGGTCCACAGCGGGTAGTCCGGGGCCGGGATCAGGACTTCGTCACCGTCCTCCAGGAGGGCCTGGGTGGCCATGGAGATCAGTTCCGAGACGCCGTTGCCGAGGTAGATGTCGTCGACGTCGACGTCCGGCAGTCCCATCGACTGGCAGCGCTGGGCGACGGCGCGGCGGGCGGAGAGGATGCCGCGGGAGTCGGTGTAGCCGTGCGCCCTGGGGAGCATCCGGATCATGTCCTGGACGATCTCCTCCGGCGCCTCGAAGCCGAAGAGCGCGGGGTTGCCGGTGTTGAGGCGGAGCACGCTGTGACCCGCCTCCTCCAGGGCGTTGGCGTGCTCGATGACCGGGCCGCGGATCTCGTAGCAGACCTCGCTGAGCTTGCTCGACTGCCGGAACTCCATGTGCCGACCTCCCCAGAAGTGTTGATGCTTGGTTTTACCAAGTTCGAGCTTGGAAAGTCCAACAACATGTCTAGACTGCGTCGCATGCCCGCTCAGTCAGCACAGTCACGTCCGCCGCGGCAGGCCCGCCGCCGAAGCTACGACCAGTACTGCGCCGCAGCCCGCGCCCTCGACGCCGTCGGTGACCGCTGGACGCTGCTGATCGTCCGTGAACTCCTCGCCGGACCGCGCCGCTACACCGATCTGCACGCCGATCTCCCCGGCGTCAGCACCGACATGCTCGCCGGCCGGCTCAAGGACATGGAGGGCGCCGAACTCGTCACCCGCCGTCGGCTGCCGCCCCCCGCCTCGGCGTACGTGTACGAGCTCACCGACCGCGGCCGCGAACTGCTCCCGGTGCTGCGCGCCCTCGCCGCCTGGGGCGCGCCCGCCCTCGACGAGCCCCGGCCGACCGACGCCGTGCGCGCCCACTGGTTCGCGATCCCGCTGCTCGGCGTCCTGGAGGGGCTCGGGGCGAGGGTCGTCCAGGTCACCCTGGACGAGGGGGAGTTCCACGTACGGGCCGGGGGCGACGGGCAGGGCGAGCACGGAGGTGTGGCGTACGGGGACGGGCCGGCGGCCGACGCGGAGGTACGGCTGCGGACGGACGCCGCGACCTGCCGGGCGCTCGTGGCGGGCGAACTGACGCTAGCGGAGGCGGTCGAGTCGGGCCGCGTCGAACTCGCGGTCGAGCCGGGCCGCGGCGGACTCCAGGAGCCGGCCGAGATCCCCGTGCCCTGAGCGCGTGTCGTGCTCTGCGCGACCTATCCGCTGCCCAGGCGCGCACCGGTGCCCGTCGACGAACCCGCCCCGGCCCGCTCGGCGGACACGGCGAGCCGAGCCTGTGCATGGGAGGCCAGGGCGGCGGCGAGCCGGTCCCTGGCCTCGGTCTGCGCCGCGATCCGCGCGTCGAGGACCGCGAGCCGCTCGCGGGCGATCGCCAGACCGCGCGGGGAGGGTTCGGCTGCCGGCATGTCGCCGTCGAGGCAGGCGGCGAACGCCGTCACGTCCTCCAGCGTCAGGCCCGCGCCCAGCAGATATCGGATATTGGATACACGCACCACGGCGCTCTCGTCGTACACCCGGTACCCGTTGGCCGCGCGCACCGAGGAGATCAACCCCGCCTGCTCGTAATGGCGCAGGGCGCGAGCCGTCGTCCCGGTCCTCCGGGCCAGTTCACCGATGCGCAAGGCCCCCACCTCCCCACGCAGTCGTATCACGAGACCAGCGCGCCTCCGTCCACGGGCAGCACCGTGCCCGTCAGGTACGCGGCGTCCGGCGCGGCCAGCGCGGCGATCGCCCACGCCACGTCCTCCGGGCGGCCGATCCGGCCCAGCGGGATGTGCGCCAGCTGCCAGTCCCGCAGGGCCTTCCGCTGCTCGGGGCCGAGCCCCATGTGGTCGGCGATCGGCGTCTCGATCGCGCCGGGCGCGACCGCCACCACCCGCACCCCGCGCGGAGCGAGCTCCACGGCCCAGCAGCGCGTCAACGTCTCCAGAGCGCTCTTCGTGGCCGGGTAGAAGGAGTTGTTCGGCCAGCCGCGCTGCCCGATCGTGGTCGTGACGTTGACGACGACGCCCCGCGCGGCCTCCAGCGCCGGCACGGCCGCCTGCGTGAGGAGGACCGGAGCGACGAGGTTGGTCTCCAGGAGTGGGTCGATCACCCCGCGGTCGAGCGTGCCGAGCGGCCCGCCGCTGCCGATCCCGGCGTTGTTGACCAGCACGTCGAGCCGTCCGTACGCGTCCACCGCCGCGCGCACGATCTCCTCGGGCGCGCCCGGCGCGGTGATGTCCGCGCCCAGCGGTCGGATGCCCGGAAATCCCGTCGCCGTCTGGTCGAGCGGCTCCGGCCTGCGGCCCACGGCGAGGACGGTGGCGCCCTGCCGCGCGAAGGCCCGTGCGGTGGCCCGACCGATTCCGGTGCCGGCGCCGGTGACCACGACTACGCGGTTGTTCTGCTGCTCCTGCTTGCTGTCGCTCATGCGCCGATCGTCGAACCCTGCCGCCAGTGACAAGGTCAAATACGGGATCCAAGATCCAAGATCCAAGATCCAAGATCCGGGATCGCGGATCCGGGATTGCGGAGGCTGGATCCAACCTCCAACCTCCAATCGCCAACCTTCGACCTCCGATCTCCAGCCTCCAACGCCCTGGGTCCATGCGGCAGGATGGGACGGATGCGATTCCAAGCGATCACCTGGGAGCGGCTCGCCGACACCGTCGCCGACCGCGTCGACCGAGCCGAGCCCGGAGACGGCAGCGACTGGCTCAAGGTCGGCATCGACGGTGCCCCCGCCGCCCAGGGCGCGGAGTTCGCCGAGCGGGTCGCCGAGGTGCTGCGGCTGCGCGGCCGGTCCGTGCTGGTGGTCGGCACCGGCGGGTTCCTGCGGCCCGCGTCGCTGCGGTTCGAGTACGGCAAGCAGGACCCCGACGCGTACTACAGCGGCTGGTTCGACACCGGGGCGCTGTGGCGGGAGGTGTTCGGCCCGCTGGAGCCGGGTGGCAGCGGACGGGTGCTGCCCGACCTGTGGGACCCGGTCACCGACCGGGCCACGCGCAGCCCCGCCGTACCGCTGCAGCCCGGCGGGGTGCTGGTGCTTCACGGCCCTTTCCTGCTCGGCCACTGGTTCCCCTTCGACCTGAAGGTGCACCTGCGCCTTTCCCCCGGCGCGCTCGCCCGCCGGACCGAACAGCCCTGGACCCTGCCCGCCTTCGCGCGTTACGAGCAGGAGGTCGGCCCGGCCGACACCGCGGACGCCGTCGTGCGCGTCGACGACCCGCGCCGACCCGCCTGGACGGGCTTCAAGGAGTAGCGGGCCGTCCGCCCACCACGGTCACCGCCAGGGCGCCGGCCCGGCAGCCCGCGGCGGCCGCCTCGGACGGGTCCGCGCCGGCGAGGCGGGCGGCCAGGAAGGCGCCGGTGAAGGCGTCGCCCGCGCCCGTGGAGTCCACCGGACGGACCGGCGGCGCCGGAACCCGGGCGGTCACGCGGCCGTTCGCCGCGACGACCGCGCCCTCGGCGCCCAGCGTGACCGCGACCAGCGGGAACCGGCGGCTGAGCACCACCGCCGCGTCCGCCGGGTCGGTGCGGCCGGTGAGGAGGCGTGCCTCGTCCGCGTTCGGCAGCAGGCACTCCGCACCGTCCACGGCCGCGAGGAAGGACTCCGTACCCAGCTCCTTCAGGAAGCCGGCCGAGGCCGGGTCCACGCTCACCGGCACGCCCGCCGCCCGCGCGTCCCGCAGCACCCGCCCCGCCGTGTCCCGGCTCGCGGCGGCGAAGAACAGATAGCCGGACAGATGCACCCGGGCGACCCCGGCCAGCAGCTCCGGCGCCCAGTCGTCCGGCGCGAGCCGCAGCGCCGCCCCGCTGTCCGTCAGGAACGTGCGCTCCGCGTCCGGGCCCACCAGCGCGATCACCGCCGCCGTGGACGCCTCCGGATCCCGGACGAGCAGCGGCCGTACGCACGCCCGGCGCAGCTCCTCGGCATGCCACGCCAGCGCCTCCCCGCCCACCCGCGCCAGGATTCGGGTGTCCGCGCAGCCCGAACGCGCCGCCCAGCAGGCCACGTTCGCCCCAGCGCCGCCCGGCAGCGTACGGATCTCCGCCGCCGTGTCGGTCGCGGGCACGAGCGGCGTACGGTGCCGGGCGACGACGTCCGTGACGACGTCACCGACGACCAGGAGCGCGCCCGGCCCGCCTTCCGGGCCGCCTGCCGGGCCACCTCCAGGCCCGGTCACGGCAGCTCGCGGTAGGCGGCCGCGATCCGCGCCGCGAGCCACACATTGCCCCGTACCGCCGCCAGATTCGCCTCCAGCGACGCCCCTTCCGTGTGCACCATCAGGTGGTCGAGCAGGAACGGAGTCACGGCCTGCCCGGTGATGCCCTTCTCGCGCGCGGCCGCGAGTCCCTGCGCGAGCACCCGGTCGTGCAGCTCCGGATCCAGCTGCTGATCGGCCGCGACCGGGTTGCCGACGACCAGCGCCGAACGCGGCCCGCCCAGCTCGTCCCGGGCGCGCATCACCCGCGCCACGCCCTGCGGCGTCCGCACCGTCCAGTCGACGGGCTCCCCGGAGGACGACAGATAGAAGCCGGGAAACCGGTCCGTGCAGTAGCCGACGACCGTCACTCCCAGCGTCTCCAGGCGCTGCAGTGTCGCCGGCACGTCGAGGATCGACTTCACGCCGGCGCACACCACCGTGATCCCGACCTGGGCGAGCAGTCGCAGGTCCGCCGACTCGTCCTGCGTCTCGGCCCACTCCCGGTGCACTCCGCCGAGGCCGCCGGTCGCGAACACCCGTATACCGGCGGAGTCGGCGAGCCAGGCCGTCGCCGAGACGGTCGTCGCCCCCGTCGCCCCCGCCGCGAGCGCCGGGGCCAGATCGCGGTGGCCGAGCTTGCGCACCGACGGATCCTCCGCGATCCGGATCAGCGCCGCCTGGTCGAGGCCGATCCGGGCCGTGCCGTCGATCACCGCGATCGTGGCGGGTACCGCTCCGCCGTCCCGTACGAGGGCCTCCAGCTCGTGCGCCACGGCCAGGTTGCGCGGGCGGGGCAGGCCGTGGGCGATGATCGTCGACTCGAGCGCGACCACGGGACGCCCCTCGTGGAGCGCCTCTCGCACCTCTTCGGACACCTGTGTGGACATGTTCGATGTCTGGCGCACCGGCACCTCTCGCAAACCTCGTCGGCGGACATCAGCCACAGCCGGACAGCCGGGTCAGCCGGGCCGTGTCCACCGCCTGGATCACGGTCCGGGCGGCGGCCGCCTTGGCGTTTCCGAGGCTGTACGCGAGCGCCAGACCGGTCCCGGAGGCCGCGGCGTACCCGTACGCGGGCGTGATCGCCGTGTAGGCGCCCGAGCCGGGGTCGAGCGCGTACGAGGTCTCCGGGGTGCGCCAGACGACCAGGCGCCCGGCGATCCGCAGCTGGTCCACGCCGTCCGCGGCGGGCGAGCCCGTCACGGCGGCCGTGGGCCGGGCCTCGCCCGCGCGCCACACCATCAGGCGGGGCGCGCTCTCGCCCGCCACCCATGCCCAGGTGGTGCCGTCGGAGGCGAGACCGCGGACGTCGCGGAGCGCGGCGATCGGTGCGGGCAGCGCCGCCGGCCGCCCGTCGACCGCGGAGACGGCCGCCAGGCGGGTGCCGCCGCCCACGGCCTCGCGCCACACCACGAGCCCGCCCGCGGCGAACGGCGTGTCGAGCACACCCGTGTGCCACGCGCGCGCCTCCCCGCCGCCCGCCGACGCGGCGAAGAGCGTGGCCTTGCCCGAGCCGGTGCCCTGCGCCCACACCACGGTGCCGTCGTGAACGGCCGGGCGGGGGAGCGGGCCCGGCAGGTCGGCGTGGGCGAGGCGCCGCGTCCGGCCGGTGGCCGAGTCCCAGCCGTACAGGCTCCACGGGCTGTCCAGCGTCCGGCCCTCCAGGACCACGAACGCGGCCCACCGGCGCCCGTCGAAGTCGGCGGCGAGCAGCTGGTGTTCGACCGGGTCGGCGAACCGCAACAGGGTACGGGGCGCAGCCCCGCCCGTCCGGACGAGGACCGCCCGGCGCCCGTCCGCGCCGCTGAGCTGGAGCGCGGTCCAGCCCGGGCCCGCGTCCGCGAGGACCGGACGCGATCCGGCCGGCGGTCGGTACGTGCCCGCGGCGAAGGCCGCGCGCCACGCGGCGGGCAGCGGCACCTCGCAGGCCGGCTCGGTACCCCGCGGTGCTGCCCGTACGGGCGCGGGAGTGCCGTCCGTCGTACAGCCGGTGGCGAGGGCGCCGACCAGGCCCAACAGGAGGGCGCCCAGACCACATAGGGAGCGGCGGTGTCTACCAGACGTACCCACGGCCGCCCATGATGGTGGTGAGGGTGTCGGAGGAGATGTGCGCGGACTTCGGCACCGACCCCGCCCACGAGATGACGCTGGTGCTCACCCCGCCGACCGGATCCAGGTAGTCGACCTCCGCGGCCGCCGTGTCGGTGTTGTAGCCGTCGATGGTCACCCAGTGGAAGATCTCGATGTTGGGGTGACCCACGAGATGCGGCCCGCCCGGTACCTCCCAGGCGTTGCCCGCGATGGCGTAGTCGTAGTCCGTGTTGTGGGTGATGTGCTGCCTGAAGGCGGTCTTGTCGGTGGCCGTCGGGGTGTAGGGCAGCGCGTTGGGCACGTAGCCGGCGCCCGGCAGCCGGTAGTTGAGCGCGTCCGCCATCGGGTAGCCGGTGGGGCTCGGCACGTTGATGTCGATGCCGTACCACGCCGTGCCCGAGGTGGTCGTCCTGAGCAGCGTCGCCGCGTCCTGCTGTGAGCGGCCGCCGACCTCGTCATGGGCGGACTGGGCGATGACCAGAGTGGCCGGGCCGCACCAGTAGGAGGTCTGCTGCGACTGGTGGATGCCGCCGGACAGCTTGTACCCGGCGAGGACGCCCGAGGCACTCAGGGTGCGTGCGCTCTCGTACGTTCTCGCCGCCTCGGCCTGCTTGGCGGCGGCCAGCCGGCGCTGGGCCGGGGTGAGCCGCTGCGGCCCGAGCGTGTCGTGGGCGGCCTTGTACGAGGCGCCCGGCGCGGGATCGGAGGCGGGGACGGCGGTGGCCGTGGCGGTGGGGGCGGCCGTGGCGGCGGTCAGCAGGGCCGCCGCCGTGAGGACGGCCGCTCGGAGCAAAGTGGGGGTGGCCGACATCGCACTCTCCTGTCGGGAGTGGGGGGCGTGGGGGAGTGGCTCGATGGGGAGTGTGACGCTCCGGGGCTCGCATGTCAGGGGGTATGACGCCCCTCGCGCGAGCATCATTAGGCCCACCAAAGGCGCCGCGTGCGACCAGCGGCGACCCTCGCGGGCGTCGTCCGCCCGGGCGCGGTTTTCAGCGCGCAGGAGCGGAGAATGCGCCTCCGCCTCCGTCCTCGCCGCCGAATCCGCCGACCCGCCCGCGTGCGCCGGCGACGACGGAATCGGTGCCCCGCGGTCTCTTCCCGCGCCGGTGGTCCACCGCTCCCGCCGCAGCCGCGCGGCAAACCCCTGCTGCGGATTCCGTCGCGTCCCCGGGCGGGTCAAGTGCCCTGGTGGGGCGGCGAAACGGAGCTTCCCCCTCCACGCCGTCCCCGCCGTGGAACGGCCTCCGGGCCCCGCTACAGTCACCGCCCATGACCACTCACGAGCAGCCTTCCTTCGCCGTCCACATCCCCGACGCCGACCTCGAAGCCGATCCCCTCGACCCGGCCCAGATCGTCTCCGGCACCCCCGAGGTGACCGGCAAGGTCCTGTGGGAGTCCGCCGACGGCAAGCAGATCCGGGGCATCTGGCAGATCACCCCCGGCGTCGTCACCGACACCGAGGCGAACGAGCTCTTCGTCGTCGTCAGCGGCCGCGCCACGGTCGAGGTCGAGGGTGGCGAGACCCTGGAGATAGGCCCGGGCGACGCGTGCGTGCTGCGTGAGGGCGACCGCACCACCTGGACCGTCCACGAGACGCTGCGCAAGGCGTACCACATCAGCCTCTGAGCGTCCGTGGCGTCCGCTTCTCCGGGATGTTGGATCCAGGATGCTGAATCCGGCAGGCGGGATCCGGCATCCCGGACCCGGGAGGTTGGATCCGAGAGGTTGGATCCGGCATCCCGGATCCGGGAGGTGGATCCGATATCCCGGATCCGGGCGGTCGGATCCGGGATTCGACATCCGACCTCCCGGATATTGGATCCAGCCGCCCGCCTCTCCCAGACGCTCAGCCCCGCCGCACTCCCGTCCGCACCGCGAGCAGCGTCATCGGCATCAGCAGGCACGCCGCGACCAGGTTCAGCCAGCCGTAGCCCGCCTGCGAGACGATCAGGCCCGCGGCGAGGCCGCCGAGTCCGGCCGAGGTGTTCATGATGAAGTCGGAGAGCCCCTGGACGGCGGCGCGGGCGGCCTGCGGGACGGAGTCGGTGAGGAGCGCCGAGCCCGAGACCAGGCCGGCGGACCAGCCGAGGCCCAGGACGAAGAGGCCGAGCGCGGTCTGCCCGTGGCCGGCGCCGGACGTGCCGGCGAGGAGCGCGGCCACGGCGATCAGCGCGACCGCGAGGCCGATGACGGAGAGGCGGCCGAGCCGGTCGGAGAGCCAGCCCATGACGGGCGAGAAGGCGTACATGCCGGCGATGTGACCGCTGATCACCAGGCCGATCATCCGGATGTCCGCGCCGTGGTGGCTGAGCGCGACCGGGGTCATCGACATGATCGACACCATCGCGGTGTGCGAGCCGGCGACGGTCACCAGGGCGAGCCGGGCGCGGGATGACGCCCGTACGGCCCGCAGGCCGGCCTTGAGGGAACGGCTTTCGGCGGCCGCGGCCTCCTCCGGGCCGGCGAGGACGCGGGCGGTGAGCAGTGGGTCGGGGCGCAGCAGCAGGGCCACCATGGCCGCGGCGAGGACGAAGACGCCGGACGCCCAGACGAAGGGCCCGGCGGCGACGGGGATGCCGAGGCCGGCGACGCTCTCGCCGGCCGGGGCGGCGACGTTGGGGCCGAGGACGGCGCCGATGGTGGTGGCCCATACGACGGTGGAGATGGCCCGGGCCCGGCGGTCGGGCTCGGCGAGGTCCGCGGCGGCGAACCGGGCCGCGAGGTTGGCCGAGGAGCCCGCTCCGAAGCCGACGAGGCCCAGCAGGAGCACGGGGAAGCTGTCGACGACGGCGCCGAGCACCGCGACTCCGGCGCCGAGCGCGCCGACCAGGTAGGCGAGGACGAGTCCGGCGCGCCGGCCGCGCCGGCCCATCAGCGAGGCGAGTGGCATCGCGAGGAGGGCCGGCCCGGCCACCGTCGCCGTCGACGCGAGACCCGACAGCGCCTCCGTGCCGCTGACCTCCTTGGCGAGGACGGCGGAGAGGGCGACGCCGATCGCGATGCCGAGTCCGCCGAGGATCTGGGTGGCGATGAGCACGGCCTGGATGCGGCGCCGCAGCGCCGGGAGCCGCTCGGGGGAGACGGGGGCGGGGGCGGATATCGCGGTCGACAGTACGGCGTCAGGGGCGCTGGAGCTGTTGGTCACTTACGCATAGTGCCAGCGTTCCCACCATGTGGGAACGCCCGGACGGCGAGGCGTCCCATAACGGCGGCTCAGAACTGCGGCCCCGAACAGGCCCCGGAAGGGCGGCTCAGAACAGCGGCTCCGGCAGCACGCCCTCCAGGGCCAGCAGCTTCCGCTTGGTCTCCAGACCGCCGCCGAAGCCTCCGATCCCTCCGTCGCTCTCCACCACCCGGTGGCACGGCACCACCACCGGCAGCGGATTGGATCCCATCGCCGCGCCGACCGCCTGCGCGGCCGAAGGCTGCCCGACGCGGCGAGCCAGCTCCCCGTACGCCACCACCGTCCCGTACGGGACGCCGTCCGCCAGCTCGCGCAGCACCTGGCGGTTGAATCCGGTCACCAGCGACCAGTCGAGCTTGACGTCGAAGCTCTGCAGGGTCCCGTCGAAGTACGCCCGGATCTGCCGTATCGGCTCGGCGAGCCGATCCGTCTCGCACCGCACGAGCTCCACTCCGAGCGCGGCCGCGAGCCGCTCCAGGACGCGCTCCAGCACCCGTCCGTCGGCATGGAAGTTCACGCTCACGAGGCCCCGGTCCGTCGCGGCGAGCAGCAGTGGACCGATGCCGCTCGGCACCACCGTCCACTCCACGCGCCCCACCGGCCGCTCCGCCCCCGGCTTCTCCTGTCCCATGCCGATCACCATACGACCCGGCACTGACACCGGGGCGGGCAATTCCAGGACCGCATGGCCGGAGGGCCCCGGCGGGCGCCATAATCCGTTAGCACTACTCAGCGGTACCGACTGTTTTCGGACGACGTTGCACCCAGGGGTGGAGGACGGACGCTCATGCAGGGCACGGTCGACGGATTCAGCTACGGCCTGGTCACACCGGTGGCGGCCTTCCTCATGGCCTGCCTCGGCGGCGCGCTCGGACTGCGCTGCACCACCAGATCGCTGCGCCACCGCGACAGCTTCAAGGCCGGCTGGCTTGCCCTCGGTGCCACCTCCATCGGCACCGGCATCTGGACCATGCACTTCATCGCCATGATGGGCTTCTCCGTCCGGCAGGCCCCGATCAGCTACGACCGCCCGATCACCTTCGCCAGTCTCGGCGTCGCCATCCTCATGGTCGGCATCGGCATCTTCATCGTCGGGTACCGCGGCGCGACCCCGCTGACCCTGATCACCGGCGGCACCATCACCGGCCTCGGCGTCGCCACCATGCACTACCTGGGCATGGCCGGGATGCGGCTGCACGGACAGATCCAGTACGACACCCTCACCGTCGGCCTCTCCGTGGTCATCGCCGTGGTGGCCGCGACCTCCGCCCTCTGGGCGGCCGTCTCCGTGCACGGCTTCCTGGCCAGCCTCGGCGCCAGCCTGGTGATGGGGCTCGCGGTCAGCGGCATGCACTACACCGCCATGGCGGCGGTCCAGGTCGAGCTGCACGGCACCCCCGCCCCGGGCAGCGGCGACAGCGCCACCTCGCTGCTGCTGCCCATGCTCGTCGGCCCCGGCGTCTTCCTGCTGCTCGCCGCCGTCGTGGTCATGTTCGACCCGCTGCTCGTCATGGGCGAACCGGACTGGCAGCGGCCCACCGCCCGTGGCGGCTACCGCCACGGTGCCCCCGGCGTCCCGGTCCCGCGCCGCGTCGCCGCCTACGGCGAGCCCGCCAACTGGTCCTCCGCCCGCCCCGCCGCCCGCGGCGGGCGCCGGGCCGTGCACCGCGACGCGTACCGCTCCCAGGACTGGTGAGCGACGGGCCGCCACCGCCCGGCCGGCACCCGCCGGGCCGATCACACGCCCGCTGTCAGTGCCGGGTCGTACGGTGGTTGCATGCGGCCAGTCTCCAAGATCGAACGTACGGTGGCGCCCTTCGAGGTCGTCAGCCCCTACCAGCCCAGCGGCGACCAGCCGACGGCCATCGCCGAGCTCGACCGGCGCATCCGCGCCGGCGAGAAGGACGTCGTGCTGCTCGGCGCCACCGGCACGGGCAAGTCGGCCACGACCGCCTGGATGATCGAGAAGCTCCAGCGCCCCACCCTGGTGATGGCGCCGAACAAGACGCTGGCCGCCCAGCTGGCCAACGAGTTCCGTGAGCTCCTGCCGAACAACGCGGTCGAGTACTTCGTCTCGTACTACGACTACTACCAGCCCGAGGCGTACGTCCCGCAGTCGGACACCTACATCGAGAAGGACTCCTCCATCAACGAGGAGGTCGAGCGGCTGCGCCACTCCGCCACCAACTCGCTGCTGACCCGGCGGGACGTGATCGTGGTCGCCTCCGTCTCCTGCATCTACGGCCTCGGCACGCCGCAGGAGTACGTGGACCGGATGGTCTCCCTCAAGGTCGGCGACGAGATCGACCGGGACCAGCTGCTCCGCCGCTTCGTCGACATCCAGTACACCCGCAACGACGTGGCGTTCGCCCGCGGCACCTTCCGGGTGCGCGGCGACACCATCGAGATCTTCCCGGTGTACGAGGAGCTCGCCGTCCGCATCGAGATGTTCGGCGACGAGATCGAGGCCCTCTCCACCCTCCACCCGCTCACCGGCGAGGTCATCAGCGACGACCAGCAGCTGTACGTCTTCCCCGCCAGCCACTACGTCGCCGGACCCGAGCGCATGGAGCGGGCCGTCAACGACATCGAGGCCGAGCTGGAGCAGCGCCTCGCGGAGCTGGAGAAGCAGGGCAAGCTCCTGGAGGCCCAGCGGCTGCGCATGCGGACCACGTACGACATCGAGATGATGCGCCAGATCGGCTCCTGCTCCGGCATCGAGAACTACTCGATGCACTTCGACGGCCGGCTGCCGGGCTCCCCGCCCAACACCCTCCTCGACTACTTCCCCGAGGACTTCCTGCTCGTCATCGACGAGTCGCACGTCACCGTGCCGCAGATCGGCGCCATGTACGAGGGCGACGCCTCCCGTAAGCGCACCCTCGTCGACCACGGCTTCCGGCTGCCGTCGGCGCTCGACAACCGCCCGCTGAAGTGGGAGGAGTTCCAGGAGCGGATCGGCCAGACCGTCTATCTCTCCGCCACCCCCGGCACCTACGAGCTGTCCCGCGGGGACGGCTTCGTCGAGCAGATCATCCGCCCGACCGGCCTCGTCGACCCCGAGGTCGTCGTCAAGCCCACCGAGGGCCAGATCGACGACCTGGTGCACGAGATCCGGCTGCGCACCGAGCGCGACGAGCGCGTCCTCGTCACCACGCTCACCAAGAAGATGGCCGAGGACCTCACGGACTACTTCCTCGAACTGGGCATCCAGGTCCGCTATCTGCACAGCGACGTCGACACCCTGCGCCGCATCGAGCTGCTGCGCGAGCTGCGCTCCGGCGAGTACGACGTCCTGGTCGGCATCAACCTGCTCCGCGAGGGCCTCGACCTGCCGGAGGTGTCGCTGGTCGCCATCCTCGACGCCGACAAGCAGGGCTTCCTGCGCTCCGGCACCTCGCTCATCCAGACCATCGGCCGAGCCGCCCGTAACGTCTCCGGCCAGGTCCACATGTACGCCGACACGGTCACCCCCGCGATGGCGCAGGCCATCGACGAGACCAACCGGCGCCGCGAGAAGCAGATCGCCTACAACAAGGCCAACGGCATCGACCCGCAGCCGCTGCGGAAGAAGATCAACGACATCGTCGCCACCATCGCGCGCGAGGAGATCGACACCGAGGAGCTGCTCGGTACGGGCTACCGCAAGTCGAAGGACGGCAAGGGCGCCAAGTCCCCGGTCCCCTCGCTCGCCGCGCACGCGCCCAAGCGGAAGGGCGCGAAGGCGGGCGCGACCATGGAGCTCGGCGACCGCCCGGCGACCGAACTGGCCGGAATCATCGAGGAGATGACCGACCGCATGAAGGCCGCCGCGGCCGAGCTGCAGTTCGAGGTCGCCGCCCGGCTGCGCGACGAGGTGTCCGAACTGAAGAAGGAGCTGCGCCAGATGAAGGAGGCCGGGCTGGCCTGACGGGCCTCCAGAGGGGGGGCGCGGACGCGGCCCGGTGTGTTGCAAGACCGACACAAAACCGGGCCTGTCCGGGCGGGTTGTCAGTGCCCCTGCGTAGGGTGCTGAACACACCGATGAGAGGGGCAGCGCGTGACGGTCAACATGACCAAGGGACAGGCCATCAGCCTGGAGAAGCAGGGCGGGGGCAGCCTCACCTCCGTGCGGATGGGCCTGGGCTGGCAGGCGGCGCCCCGCCGCGGCCTGTTCGGCTCGCGCACCCGTGAGATCGACCTGGACGCCTCGGCCGTGCTCTTCGCCGACAAGCAGCCCGTGGACGTGGTCTTCTTCCGCCACCTGATCAGCGACGACGGCTCCGTCCGCCACACCGGCGACAACCTGGTGGGCGGCGTCGGCCAGGGCGGCGACGACGAGGCGATCCTGGTGGACCTCCAGCGGGTCCCGGTCCACATCGACCAGATCGTCTTCACGGTGAACTCCTTCACCGGACAGAGCTTCCAGGAGGTGCAGAACGCGTTCTGCCGCCTCGTGGACGAGACCAACGGCCAGGAGCTCGCCCGCTACACGCTCAACGGCGGCGGCCCGTACACGGCGCAGATCATGGCGAAGGTGCACCGGGCCGGTTCCGGCTGGCAGATGACGGCCATCGGCAACCCCGCCAACGGCCGCACCTTCCAGGACCTGATGCCGGCGATCTTCCCGGTCCTGTAAGCAGCGGTCCGGCAAGCGGCCGCAGCGCACACCTGCATACGGAGAGACGGAACAGATGACCGCCGAGCTGGTCCGGGGGCAGAACCACCCCCTGTCCCACACCCGCCTGGAGATCCGGGTCTCGGCCGGTCATCCGGTCGTCGCCGCGGCCACCCTCGCCGACGAGCAGGGCCGGATCGCCGGCCCCGAGGCCGTCGTCCACCCCGGGGTGGCCGCGCTGCCGGGGATCGAGGTGCCCCGGCAGGCCGCGGAGAGGCACCGGCTCGCGGTCGACCTGGAGGCCGTCCGCGACACCGTCCACCGGGTCTCCGTCCTCCTCGCACTGCCCGTCGGAGCGGGCGGCCCCACCCGCTTCGGCGCCACGGCCGCCCCCGTCGTCACCGTCACCGCACCCGACGGCACCGGCATCGCCGCCTACACGATCACCGGCCTCGACCGCGAGTCCGCGCTGATCGCCCTCGAGCTCTACCGCCGCCAGGGCGCCTGGAAGGTCCGGGCCGTCGGCCAGGGGTACGAGGGCGGGCTCGCCGCCCTCCTCGCCGACCAGGGGCTCCCGCGCGCCGGGGAACTCGCCGGCACGGTCCTGGAGGCCGTCGCCCAGGGCCTCGCCCGCTCGGTCGCCGCCCCGCCGCCGCGGCTCCCCGAGACGGACCGGGCCCGCCAGACCGCCCCGTCTCCGCACCCGGGTTCCACCCCCTCCCCGACCTCCAGCCCGTCCCCGGCTCCGGGGTCCGCCCCGGCCGCGCAGCCGCCCGCGGGCACCGGCCCCATCGACTACACCCACCCCGGCCGCCGCCCGGCTCCCGGGCCCGCCCCGGCGCCTCCGCCGCCGCAGGACGCCGAGCCCAGCGCGTATCCGACGCCCGTCGCCGGGGACGCCACCGGCTGGACGATGGACGAGCGGCTCTACAACCAGGTGTGGGGCATGTTCGAGGATCTGGCGCGTGCCACCGCCGCGTACCGCAGCGCCTGCCAGTTCGCCGAGTCCCGCCTCGACCAGGAGCTCGACCGGGCCCTGTCCGACCCGCGCGCGAGGATCGGCGGGGCCGGCGACGCCGCCCGGGCCGAGGCCCGGGCGAAGCACGACGAGCTCACCGCCCGCGCCCGGGAGGCCCTGGACCGCGATCTCGCCCAGCTCACCGCCGAGTCGGAGGTCGTCGAGCCCGCGCTGCCGGCGGCCTACGCCCGCTGGGACAGCCCCGTCTGGCAGGCGTACCACGTGCCCATGGAGGCGCCCATGGCCGTGCGGCTCGGCGATCTGCACCTCCCCGAGCGGACCGGGCTGCGCATCCCGTTCCTGGCCCGGCTGCCGCTCGCCCGCGGGCTCTGGGTGGACTCGGGCCGCGGCGACTCCCTGGCCGCCTCGCTGCTCGACGAGGCCGAGCTGCGCCGGGCCGCTGTGGAGTGCGCCGTCGCGCACGCCGTCCGGCTGCTCGCCGTGCACCCGGCGCACCGCTTCCGGGTGCGGGTGATCGACGCGGCCGGAGCGGGCGCGGCCGCGTTCGCCCCGCTCGTCGAGGCGGGCGTGACCGAGGGGCCGCCGGCGGCCGGAGCGGCCGGGGTCTCGGAGGTCCTGGCGCAGCTCACCGAGCGGGTCGACCTGCTGCAGATGGCGCTGCGCGCCGACGCCTCCGAGGACCTCCCGCCCGGCCTGGACACCGCGGAGGAGCTGCTGATCGTGCACGACTTCCCGCACGGTTTCGACGACCGCGCGGTCAACCGGCTGCGCTATCTCGCCGACGAGGGCCCGGCGGTCGGCACCCATCTGATGATGGTCGCGGACCGGGCGGACGCGGCGGCGTACGGGCCGGTGCTCGACCCGCTGTGGCGCTCGCTGACCCGGCTCACGCCGGTGCCGGACGACCACCTCGCCGACCCGTGGGTCGGGCACGCGTGGACGTACGAGCCGCCGGTCTTCCCGGCGGGCAGCGGGGTGCTCCGGCAGGTGCTCGCCCAGGTGGCCGACGGACGTCGGCAATGGGGACCGGAACGGCTCTGACCTGCGCTTTTGAGGTGACTTTACCCTTCTCTTTACCGTTTCTTGGTTCTTCGGGTACTCTTTTTCCTGCGGAGGGGAGTACTCCCCAAGCGCGGCGTACCCGTCAATACGGACAGGTCGGACACCTGATCCCGGGGCGCCGGCCCGTGGCCGGCGTTGAGCGGCCGGCCCGGGTGGAAGAGACCTCCGGCAACGAGAGGCTCCATGTGAGCCGTGCGACGCCGGAGGCGCAGTGGACGTTTCGATGACCCTGTGGGTGCTGACCGTTCTCGGTCTGGCCGCCCTCATCTCGGTCGACTTCTTCATCGGGCGCAAGCCCCACGACGTGTCGGTCAAGGAGGCCGGCATCTGGACGGTCGTCTGGATCGTCCTCGCCGCGCTGTTCGGCCTCGGCCTGATGGTCTTCGGCAACAGTCAGGCGTCCGGTGAGTTCTTCGCCGGATTCATCACGGAGAAGTCGCTCAGTGTCGACAATCTCTTCGTCTTCGTCCTGATCATGGCGAAGTTCTCCGTGCCCTCCCACCTCCAGCAGCGCGTGCTGCTCGTGGGTGTGCTGATCGCCCTGGTGCTCCGCGCGATCTTCATCGCCGCCGGCGCCGCGATCATCACCAGCTTCTCCTGGGTCTTCTACCTCTTCGGTGCCTTCCTGATCTACACCGCCTGGAAGCTCATCAAGGAGGCCCGCTCCGACGAGGAGGAAGAGGACTTCGAGGAGAACCGTCTCCTCAAGTCCATCGAGAAGAAGTTCGGCGTCGCCGACCGCTACCACGGCACCAAGCTCTTCATCCGCGACAACGGCAAGCGGGTGCTGACCCCGCTGATGGTCGTCATGCTGGCGATCGGCACGACCGATGTGCTGTTCGCCCTCGACTCGATCCCGGCGATCTTCGGCCTCACCCAGGACCCGTACATCGTCTTCACCGCCAACGCCTTCGCCCTCATGGGTCTGCGCCAGCTGTACTTCCTGATCGGCGGCCTGCTCAAGAAGCTGGTCCACCTCAGCTACGGCCTGTCGGTGATCCTCGGCTTCATCGGCGTGAAGCTGGTGCTGCACGCCCTGCACGAGTCCGGTGTCCACGTCCCCGAGATCTCGATCCCGTTCTCGCTCGCCGTCATCTGCGGCGTCCTGATCGTCACCACGATCACCAGCCTCATCGCCTCGAAGAAGCAGGAGCGGCGCGAGGCGGACGAGGCCGAGAAGGACACCGTCGCGGCCTGACCCGTACGACCCGGAGGGGCCGGGTGCGAGCGGTACACCACCGCCCGCACCCGGCCCCTCTCCGTGGTCATACGGGTTCCGGTTCCGGCTCCCGCACGGCTGCCCGGGCCGGCAGCGTCTCCGGGAGCAGCGCGAAGCAGCCCAGGCTCACCAGCGCCACCACCGTCAGATACGCGGCCACGCCCCACGGCGGACCCGAGCGGCCCTCCGAGACCGCCGTCGCGACGATCGGGGTGAGCGCGCCGCCGAGGACGCCGGCCAGGTTGTAGCCGACGGCCGCGCCCGTGCAGCGCACCCGGGGCTCGTACAGCTCCGGGAGGTACGCGGCGACCACCGCGAACATCGTGATGAACGCCAGCAGCGAGCCGAGGAAGCCGAGGAACATCAGCGGCGGGCGGCCGGTGTGGAGGAGGGCCACCATCGGGAACATCCACAGCGCCGAGGCCCCGCAGCCCGCCAGACACAGGCTCCGGCGTCCGAAGCGGTCGCCGAGGAGCGCCAGGAACGGGGTCACCGCGCCCGAGATGCCGACCGCCCCCATCGCGCACCCGAGCATCACCGCGCTGGAGACGCCGAGACGTTCCGTGCCGTAGGCCAGCGCCCAGGTGGAGACCGTGTAGAAGACCGCGTAGCCGACGGCCAGCGCGCCCGCGGTGAGCAGCACGAGCCGCCAGTGCCCGCGGACCACCTCGGTCAGCGGGGCGTTCGCGCGGCGGCCCTCGGCGGCCAGCTCCTCGAACTGCGGGGTCTCCGCGAGCGAGGAGCGCAGCAGCAGCCCGGCGGCGGCGAGCAGCCCCGCCGCCCAGAACGGCACCCGCCAGCCCCAGGCGCGGAACTCCGCGTCGCTCAGGCCCGCCGTCAGCGCCAGCGTCACGCCGTTCGCGAGGAGGAAGCCGACCGACGGGCCGATCTGCGGGAAGCTCGCCCACAGCGCCCGCCGCCCCGGCGGGGCGTGCTCGGCGGTCAGCAGCACCGCGCCGCCCCACTCCCCGCCGAGGCCGAGGCCCTGGAGGAAGCGCAGGACGAGCAGCAGCACGGGGGCGGCGACGCCGATCGACGCGTACGTGGGAACGCAGCCGACCGCGACCGTGGCGCAGCCGGTCAGCAGCAGCGAGGCGAAGAGGACCGGGCGGCGGCCGTGGCGGTCGCCGACATGGCCGAAGAGCACCGAGCCGAGCGGCCGGGACAGGAAGCCCACCGCGAAGGTGCCGAAGGCGGCGAGGGTCCCGGCGAGCGGAGAGAAGGACGGGAAGAAGAGCGGTCCGAGGACGAGCGCGGCGGCCGTGCCGTAGACGAAGAAGTCGAAGAACTCGATGGCCGTGCCGACGAGCGAGGCCGCTGCGAGCCGCGCCATGGAGGGTGACCGGCGGGCGGCGGGTGGCGACGGAGAGTGACTGTGGTGCATGTGGCGCCAACTACCCGTCGGCCGCCCGGGTTACGGGGGCGCGTGGTGGTGACCGAAGGGTCACCACCCGCGCACTGCCGTCACCAGCCGCGCTCGCGCCACTCCGGGAGCTTCGGGCGCTCGTCGCCGAGCGTGGTGTCGCCGCCGTGGCCCGGATAGACCCAGGTCTCGTCGGGGAGGGCGTCGAAGAGCTTGGTCTCCACGTCGTGGATGAGGCTCGCGAACGCCTCGGGGTCCTTCCAGGTGTTGCCGACGCCGCCGGGGAAGAGGCAGTCGCCGGTGAACACGTGCGCGTGGCCGTGCGGGTCGTCGTAGATCAGGGCGATCGAGCCGGGAGTGTGGCCGACCAGGCGGCGGGCGGTCAGCTCGACCCGGCCGACCTTGATCGTGTCGCCGTCCTCGACGCGGACGTCGGTCGGGACGGGGATGCCCTCGGCGTCGTACGCGCCCGCGTACGTCGTGGCGCCGGTGGCCTCGACGACCTCGGCCAGGGCCTGCCAGTGGTCGCCGTGCTGGTGGGTGGTGACGACGGCCTTGATGCCGTCGTCACCGATCAGCGTGAGCAGGGTGCGCGGCTCGGCCGCCGCGTCGATCAGGAGCTGCTCGCCGGTCGCCCGGCAGCGCAGCAGATACGCGTTGTTGTCCATCGGGCCGACCGCGACCTTCGAGATCATCAAGTCGGTCAGCTCGTGCACGTCCGCAGGTCCGCCGACCTTCACCGCTCCGCTGTACGTCATGAGCTCAGCCTAGCCCCGCCCACCGACAGGCGGGGCGGCAACTCCGGTTACAGCGGCGGGAGCTCGGGGAGCGGGCCGCCCTTCGTGGCCAGGCCCGCGCCCTTGGCGCCGCGCCCGGCCAGCCAGCCCAGGAGCTCGCCGAGCGAGCCCTCGACGGTGACCGGGTCGCCCTCGGTGCCGCCGGTGGTGCCGAGGTCCCGGCCGTCGGCGGAGCGCAGGGTCACCGGGGGCACCTCGGGCCGGCCGGACCAGCGGTCGGCGAGGAAGTCGATCTCCCGGAGCAGGAACTCCTCCGGGAGGTCCTCGAGCTCGTAGCCGGCGCCCAGGTCGACGTGGTGCAGCGCCACCTCGGCCCAGCGGCGGAACGGGACCCGGGAGGCACTGTCGGTGACGCCGTTGCGCAGCTCGACGGTGCGGCTCCAGTCCGCGGGCTCCTCGCCCACGGCCTGGAAGCGGTCGGCGGTGGCGCGCAGGTCGGCGATCTGGACGTCGAGCGGCCGGGTGGCGTCCCGCTCGATGTCGGCGTCGCGGGTGGCGCCGTCCTTGTACATCGGCAGGCCCTGGAGGACGTTCACGAGGGCGTCGGCGTTGCGGGCGACGTGGGCCAGGACGTGGCCGCGGGTCCAGCCCGGAAGCCGTGACGGCTCGGCGAGAGCCGCGTTGTCCCAGGAGGAGACGGCGGCGAGGAGCCGGTCGGTCGCCTCACGCACGCAGGCGAGGTCATGCACATGGTCGATCATGGCGCCGACCCTAGGGGTTTCCGGGCCGGTACGGCCAGGGGCCCGGGGCTCCGACCTGGGGGAAGGCCGGGGCGCGGCCACTCGTTCGGGTGAAGAAGGCGGCGGCCGGCCGGAAATCGAATGTGCGTGCTATAGGCTCGATGGAAGCATCCGGCATCCTTGGTTGTTGGGTGTTCAGGCACATCCGCTCTCTCAAGAAAGGTGCGGACCGGCGTGGCCGACCGTCTCATCGTCCGTGGCGCTCGCGAGCACAACCTCAAGAACGTCTCGCTCGACCTCCCTCGTGACTCGCTCATCGTCTTCACCGGGCTGTCCGGGTCGGGCAAGTCCTCCCTCGCGTTCGACACGATCTTCGCCGAGGGGCAGCGCCGGTACGTCGAGTCGCTCTCCTCCTACGCCCGTCAGTTCCTCGGCCAGATGGACAAGCCGGACGTCGACTTCATCGAAGGTCTGTCGCCCGCCGTCTCCATCGACCAGAAGTCGACCTCGCGCAACCCGCGCTCGACGGTCGGCACGATCACCGAGGTCTACGACTACCTCCGGCTGCTCTTCGCCCGCATCGGCAAGCCGCACTGTCCCGAGTGCCGCCGGCCGATCTCCCGCCAGTCGCCGCAGGCCATCGTCGACAAGGTCCTGGAGCTGCCCGAGGGCAGCCGCTTCCAGGTGCTGTCGCCGCTGGTCCGCGAGCGCAAGGGCGAGTTCGTCGACCTCTTCGCCGACCTCCAGACCAAGGGCTACAGCCGCGCCCGGGTCGACGGGCAGACGATCCAGCTCAGCGAGCCGCCGACGCTCAAGAAGCAGGAGAAGCACACCATCGAGGTGGTCGTCGACCGCCTCACCGTGAAGGACAGCGCCAAGCGCCGGCTCACCGACTCCGTCGAGACCGCTCTCGGCCTCTCCGGCGGCATGGTCGTGCTCGACTTCGTCGACCTCGCCGAGGACGACCCCGAGCGCGAGCGGATGTACTCGGAGCACCTCTACTGCCCGTACGACGACCTGTCCTTCGAGGAGCTGGAGCCGCGCTCCTTCTCCTTCAACTCGCCCTTCGGCGCCTGCCCGGACTGCACCGGCATCGGCACCCGCATGGAGGTCGACCCCGAGCTGGTCGTCCCCGACGAGGAGAAGTCGCTCGACGAGGGCGCCATCCACCCCTGGTCGCACGGCCACACCAAGGAGTACTTCGGCCGGCTCATCGGCGGCCTCTCCCAGGCCCTCGGCTTCCGCACCGACATCCCGTACGCCGGGCTGCCGCAGCGCGCCAAGAAGGCCCTGATGTACGGCCACAAGACCCAGGTCGAGGTGCGCTACCGCAACCGGTACGGCCGCGAGCGGGCCTACACCACCCCCGCCTTCGAGGGCGCGGTCTCCTTCGTGAAGCGGCGGCACAGCGAGGCCGAGAGCGACTCCAGCCGCGAGCGCTTCGAGGGCTACATGCGCGAGGTGCCCTGCCCCACCTGTGAGGGCACCCGGCTCAAGCCGATCGTCCTCGCGGTCACGGTGATGGAGAAGTCCATCGCCGAGGTCTCCGCGATGTCGATCAGCGACTGCGCCGAGTTCCTCGGCCGGCTCACCCTCAGCGCCCGCGACAAGAAGATCGCCGAGCGGGTCCTCAAGGAGGTCAACGAGCGGCTGCGCTTCCTCGTCGACGTCGGCCTCGACTACCTATCGCTCAACCGGGCCGCCGGCACCCTCTCCGGCGGCGAGGCCCAGCGCATCCGGCTCGCCACCCAGATCGGCTCCGGCCTGGTCGGCGTGCTCTACGTGCTCGACGAGCCGTCCATCGGCCTCCACCAGCGCGACAACCACCGCCTCATCGAGACCCTGGTCCGGCTGCGCGACATGGGCAACACGCTCATCGTGGTCGAGCACGACGAGGACACCATCAAGGTCGCCGACTGGGTCGTCGACATCGGCCCCGGCGCCGGCGAGCACGGCGGCAAGGTGGTCCACTCCGGACCGCTGAAGGAGCTGCTCGCCAACGCGGAGTCGATGACCGGGCAGTACCTGTCCGGCCGCCGGGCGATCGCCACCCCGGAGATCCGCCGCCCCGTGGACCCCTCGCGCCGCCTCACCGTGCACGGCGCCCGCGAGAACAACCTGCAGGACATCGACGTCTCCTTCCCGCTCGGCGTCCTCACCGCGGTCACCGGTGTCTCCGGCTCCGGCAAGTCGACCCTGGTCAACGACATCCTCTACACCCACCTGGCGCGCGAGCTGAACGGCGCCAAGTCGGTGCCCGGCCGGCACACCCGGGTGGACGGCGACGACCTCGTCGACAAGGTCGTGCACGTCGACCAGTCGCCCATCGGCCGCACCCCGCGGTCGAACCCGGCGACCTACACCGGCGTCTTCGACCACATCCGCAAGCTCTTCGCGGAGACGATGGAGGCGAAGGTCCGCGGCTACCTGCCCGGCCGCTTCTCCTTCAACGTCAAGGGCGGCCGCTGCGAGAACTGCTCCGGCGACGGCACCATCAAGATCGAGATGAACTTCCTCCCGGACGTCTACGTCCCGTGCGAGGTCTGCCACGGCGACCGGTACAACCGGGAGACCCTGGAGGTCCACTACAAGGGCAAGTCCATCTCCGAGGTCCTGGACATGCCGATCGAGGAGGCCCTGGACTTCTTCGAGGCCGTCCCGACCATCTCCCGCCATCTGCGCACGCTGACCGAGGTCGGCCTGGGGTACGTCCGGCTCGGCCAGTCCGCGCCGACCCTCTCCGGCGGCGAGGCCCAGCGCGTCAAGCTCGCCTCCGAGCTGCAGAAGCGCTCCACGGGCCGCACGGTCTACGTCCTGGACGAGCCGACCACGGGTCTCCACTTCGAGGACATCTCGAAGCTGATCAAGGTCCTGTCCGGCCTCGTCGACAAGGGCAACTCGGTGATCGTCATCGAGCACAACCTGGACGTCATCAAGACCGCGGACTGGCTCATCGACATGGGCCCCGAGGGCGGCAGCGGCGGCGGCCTGGTCGTCGCCGAGGGCACGCCCGAGGAGGTCGCCTCGATCCCGGCCAGCCACACCGGCAAGTTCCTCCGCGAGATCCTGGGCGACCGCGTCAGCGACGCGGCGGCCACGGTCCCGGCCGCGCGCGGCGCCAAGAAGGCGGCGCCGGCGAAGAAGGCCCCGGCGAAGAAGGCCGCGGCCGCCAAGAGCACGGCCAAGAAGGCGGTGCCCGCGCCCGCGAAGAAGACCGCGGCGAAGAAGACGACCGCCCGGGCCCGCAAGGCCTGACGGTCGCCGACACCGGTCCGGGCCGGCCCGGGCTACCAGGACCAGGGGGCGTCCGCCGAACGGCGGGCGCCCCCTCCGGCCTGCCGGGGCCTCCGGAGCCCGGGCCTGTCCGGCGGATCATGGCCGGGGCCGTGGCGAGCCCGTCCGGCCCTGATCCGCGGAACCGGCCTCAGTCGTCGACGAGCTCGTGCCCGTACGGAGGCTCCGCGCCCGCCCGCGTGCAGGTGACCGCGGCCGCGCGGGCCGCGAAGGACAGCAGCCTCCGCCAGTCCTCCGGGCCCAGGGCGGCCGGGGCGCGGTCCGCCAGGCCGTGCAGCAGGGCCGCGTTCACCGTGTCGCCCGCGCCGATCGTGTCGACCACCCGCACCCGTACGGCCGGCACGGACACCTCGAAGCCGCGCGTGAAGACCGTCATGCCCGCGCTGCCCCGGGTGAGCACCACCGCGTCCGGCCCGGCGGCCAACCACTCCTCCGGAGACCCGTCCAGCCAGTCGGCGTCCTCCTCCGACAGCTTCAGGAGCGAGACGTACGGCAGCCAGCCCGCGAAGCGCTCCCGGTAGGCCGCCGGGTCCGGGAGCAGGCCCGGCCGGATGTTCGGGTCGAGCAGGGTGAAGGCGCCCTGCCAGTACGAGCGCCGCAGCAGCGCCTCGTACGCGCTGGCGCCCGGCTCCAGGGCCAGCGAGCAGGTCCCGAAGGCGACCGCCCGAACCCCCTCCGGCAGCCGCTCGGGCAGCGCGAAGAACCGGTCCGCCGTGCCCTCCACGTAGAAGCCGTAGCGCGCGGAGCCGTCCGGGCCCACCGAGGCCACCGCCAGCGTCGTCGGCTCCGGCCCGCGCTGGACCAGCCCGGTCGCCACGCCCGCCGCCCGGAGCCCCGCGAGCAGCGCCTCCCCGAAGGCGTCCGTCGACACCCGCGAGCAGAAGGCGGCGTCCGCGCCGAGCCGGCCCAGGGCCACGGCCGTGTTGTACGGGCCGCCGCCCGGCCGCGGTAGCAGCGGCGACAGCGGGCCCGGCCCTCCGTCCGGGACCAGGTCGATCAGGGACTCACCGGCGACGACGATCACGTACCGGAACGTAACCCATGTCCTGCCCGGCACGACAGCCCGAGCGACCCATGACGGACGGGCGGCGCACCGGGCCCCCACTCGGGACGACAGCCAGTGCCACCCGTGCCGGAGCCGGCGACGGACCCCGCGACGGACCCGCGACAGACCCGCGCGAAAGGGAGCGAAACTCCGCCGGTATCGTCGGATGCCGGAACCGTCACCCCCGTCCCCCGTGGAGCGCTCATGTCCGGCCAGACCCCCCGCCGCACCGTACTGAAAGGCGCCGCCCTCGCCGGGGCCGCCGGGCTGGGTGTCGCCGCCTGCTCCACCGAGTCCAAGCTCGGCCACGCCGAGAACCCCACGCCGACCGCGCCGGTCACGCTCGGCTCGCCCGACGAGGTGCCGGTCGGCGGCGCCAAGCTCTACCGCGAGCAGCGCGTCCTGGTGCACTGCCCGGCCAAGGGCCAGTACAAGGCGTTCAGCGCCCAGTGCACCCACGCCGGCTGCCTCCTCGACCGGATCGAGGACAAGCACGGCAACTGCCCCTGCCACGGCAGCCGCTTCGACGTGGCCACCGGCGAGGCCGTCCAGGGCCCGGCGACCGTGCCGCTGCCCGAGGTCCCGGTGCGCGTCGAGAACGGCCGGCTGATCGCCGGCCCCAAGGCGTAACGCAACAAGGCGTAGCGCCCCGAGGTGTCACCCGCCGAGGGGGCAGCCTCACGGCGCCCGGCCGGGCTCAGGCCCAGTCCCAGTCGATCCCCAGGATCCCCGGGCGCACCCCCTGCTCCACGAGGTGCACCGCGCGGTGCCGGCCGCTCAGCGTCAGCTCGGCCCGGCCGCCGCGCGGGGCCCCCGTCGACGCCTGCGCGAAGCGCCGGCAGCGCACCGGCAGCGCCGCCTCGTCGAAGCGGACCTGGAGCACGTACTGCCCGCCCGCGAAGCTGAACCCGCGCACGTACTCCCGGCTCGGACCGCCCGTACCGTCCTCGAAGCCGTACGAGAAGAGATACGTGTCCCCGGCCCGCAGCCGGGTGTCGAAGAGGAGCTCGGCGACGACCACCCCGGTGTCCGCGTGCCGCCGCACCCGCCCCGTCCGGCAGTTCTCCGTCGCCCGCACCGCCACCCGCGACACCTCGCAGCCCGGGTCGCCCCGGTGGATCGCCAGATAGCGGTCGACGCCGTCCCGGTGCGCCCGCACCACCTGCTGCGAGTCCCGGCCGAGCAGCTCACGGCCCGCCCCGATCCGCACCCGTTCCTGGTGGCCCACCGTGTGCAGCCCGCCGTCCGCCGGGCACTCCAGTTCCGCGAGCAGCCGTTCCACCGCCCCCGAGGCCTCGACGAGCGAGCGGTACGGGCGGGTGGCCGGGCGCTCCACGTCGGCGCGGGCGGCGGAGTCCTCGGCGAGCAGCCGGATCAGCGAGTTGTCGGGCAGCTGGAGCACCTCCTCCAGGGCGCGCACCGCCTTCATCGACTCGGGCCGCTGCGGCCGGCGGGCGCCCTGCTGCCAGTAGCTCAGGCTCGTCACGCCGACCTTGACGCCCCGGTGCGCCAGATGGTGCTGGACCCGCTGGAGCGGCAGCCCGCGCACGGCGAGCGCGGTGCGCAGCGCCAGGTGGAACGGGCCCGTGTGCAGCAACTGCACAAGGTCGGCCTCGGATTGGCCCACGAGGACTCCTCAGTGAACGTTCACGGTGGGGGAGGCGGAGCGGCTGCCGCCGACGGCGGTCGGGCAGGTGAACCGGGGACGGCCGTTCACACCCGGGTCACACCGTTCACAGCGCGCCGTCACCCCGCATTGAAGCGTGTTGACCCGTTCCGGACAACGCCCGATGCTCGCTGGCAGCGTCCGGACGCGCTCCTCTCCTCCGACTCCCCACATCCCCACCTCGGGAGGAACGCGATGCGCAGAAGCAAGCCCATCCTGGCAGCGTTCGCCGCGACCGCCGCCCTGTCGCTCGTCCCCGCCGCGCCGGCGAGCGCCGACGACGTCGGCACCCTGTCGTACAAGCGCCTGGACATCACCATGCAGGCGCAGCAGAAGAGCAACTGGTGCTGGGCCGGCGCCGGGAACACCATCGCCACCTGGTACGGCCGCAACTACACGCAGAACCAGTTCTGCAACGCCGCCTTCAACCGGCAGCAGGGCTACGACTGCCCCAACTGGCAGGCCACCCTCGCCAACGTGCAGACGGGGCTGAGCTGGGCCGGCATCAACCCCGGCTCGTACGTGGACGGGTGGCTGCGCTACTCGACCGTGCAGACCGAGATCAACGCCGACCGGCCGGTCGAGACCCGGATCCAGTGGTCCAGCGGCGGCGGGCACATGCACGTCGTCTACGGCTACGACGACGCCAACAGCTGGGTCTACTGGGGCGACCCCTGGCCGACCAGCGACCGCTACAACTGGGCCTCGCACGCCTGGTACGTGAACAACGGCTCGTTCTCCTGGACGCACTCGCTCTACCGGATCGGGGCGTGACGACGATGAGCGTACGCATACGCGCCTTCGTTGCCGCCGGCCTGCTGGTGGCCCTCGGCGCCGGCCCCGCCGGTGCCGCGCCCCTTCCGACCGCGCCCACCCCCGAGCAGGCGGCCGCCGCGCCGCAGACGCTCGACACGGTCGCCCGCTTCTTCGCGCGGGACGGGGCGGGCGTGCGGCCCGCCGCCCGGCCCCGTATCGACGGCGCCTCCGTCCCCGTACGGCTCCTGTCGCCCGACTTCGTGGCCGGGAAGCCGGGGGCGCCGGTGGCCCGGGTCGAGTTCTACGCAGGCACGGCGGTCGCCGCCGACGGGCGGACGGCCTCGCTGTGGACCGCGCGCGGCGCGGACGGCGGCTGGCAGGTGGTGAACATCGCCACCGGCGACGACGAGCGGCGCTACACCGAGCAGGGGCGGCGGGCGCTGCCCGGCGGCCTGGTCTTCCGCGAGCCGCAGATCGACGCCTGGTACGTGCAGAAGGGCACGAAGGTGCTGCCGCTGGACGAGGACGCGGTGCGGGCCGTCGGGAAGAACGGCACCACACTCGCGGCGTACCGGACGCGGGTCGTCCGGGCGTACGGCGACAAGCTGCCGGGTTCGGCGTACGCGAGGAAGGGCGCGGCCGGCGGCTACGCCCCCGGGCCCGTCGTGCCCGCCGCGCACAAGGAGCCGACCGTCACCGCCGCCTCCGCCGCGCTGGGCACGGGCGCGGTGCTCGCGCTGGGACTGGCAGGCGCGACGGCGATACGGCGCCGCCGGAACGGCGCCCGGCCGGCCTGACGCCCCGGGCAGGTCCATGGGCGCCGCCACCACCTGGCCAGCCCTCCGCCCCGATCCGGGGTCGAGGGCGGGCTAGCCCGGCCCGCCGGCCCGGCCTCGGCCCCGGCCTCCGGGCGCAGACCCGGGCGGCCTGCGCCCGCCGGCGACGCCGCCGCCCCGGCCGCCCGGGGCTCTGGTCTTGCTCCTGCTCACCCGTCTGCCCGGCAGGTCCGATCCCGGCCCTGCCGGGCAGACGGCCCTGGCTCCAGGGCTGCATGCCGGGCCCCTCACTGCGCCAGATAGCCCCCGTCCACCGGCAGCACCGCGCCCGTCACGAACGACGCCTCGTCCGAGGCCAGGAAGAGGATCGCCGCGGCCACCTCCTCCGGGCGGCCGAAGCGGCCCATCGGGTGGGCGCGGGAGACGGTCTCCAGGTATTCGGGGCCGCCGGGTTCGTGGCGGGCGGCGGCGACGCGTTCGGTTTCGATCGTGCCGGGGGCGACCGCGTTGACGCGGATGCCGTGCGGGGCCCACTCCACCGCCAGGTGCTTGGTGAGGCCGGTCGCCACGAACTTGGCCGGGCCGTAGACGGCCTGCCGCGCCTGGCCCGCGACGCCGGAGACGGAGGAGGTGCAGACGATCGCGCCGCCGCCGCCGCTCGCACGCATCGCCTCGATCGCGTACTTGCAGGTCAGGAACATCCCGCGGCCGTCGACCGCCATCACCCGGTCGAAGTCCGCGGCGCTCGCCTCCACCACGTCCAGCAGGGGGATCACGCCGGCGTTCGCCACGAGGACGTCGAGCCGTCCGAAGCGGTCCACCGCGGTGGTGATCATGCGGCGGGCGTCGGCGTCGTCCGAGACGTCGCCCACCACCGTCACCACGTCGTCGCCGAGCGTGCCGTCGCCGAGCCGCTCCTTGTCCACGTCCGCCGCCACCACCCGCGCGCCCTCCGCCGCGAAGCGCAGCGCCGTCGCGCGGCCGATTCCGCTGGCCGCGCCCGTCACCACGCACACCCGGCCGGCGAGCCGTCCTGAACCCTGGTTCGTCATGCCCGGGCAACGA
The DNA here is from genome assembly GCF_053605265.1 of Streptomyces sp. NPDC003943. NCBI lineage: Bacteria > Bacillati > Actinomycetota > Actinomycetes > Kitasatosporales > Streptomycetaceae > Streptomyces > Streptomyces sp. NPDC003943. The sequence goes on from NZ_JBSGIW010000003.1 coordinate 126,408, forward strand.
GCGGGCGCGGCCTGAGTGTCGGTCTCCGCCAGTAGGGTGGGGACCATGGCCGACCCCTCCAGCTACCGCCCCAGGCCGGGAGAGATTCCCGACTCGCCGGGGGTCTACAAATTCCGCGACGAGCACCGCCGGGTGATCTACGTCGGGAAGGCGAAGTCCCTGCGGCAGCGGCTCGCGAACTACTTCCAGCCGCTCGCGAGCCTGCACCCGCGCACCGCGACGATGGTGACCACGGCCGCCTCCGTGGAGTGGACGGTCGTGTCGACCGAGGTCGAGGCGCTGCAGCTGGAGTACTCCTGGATCAAGGAGTTCGACCCCCGGTTCAACGTCAAGTACCGGGACGACAAGAGCTACCCGTACCTCGCGGTGACCCTGAACGAGGAGATCCCGCGGGTCCAGGTCATGCGCGGCCACAAGAAGAAGGGCGTGCGCTACTTCGGGCCGTACGCGCACGCGTGGGCGATCCGCGAGACCGTCGACCTGATGCTGCGGGTGTTCCCCGTGCGTACGTGCTCCGCGGGCGTGTTCCGCAACGCCGCCTCGGCCGGCCGGCCCTGCCTGCTCGGCTACATCGGCAAGTGCTCGGCGCCCTGCGTCGGCCGGGTCACCCCCGAGGAGCACCGCGAACTGGCCGACGACTTCTGCGACTTCATGGCCGGCCGCACCGGCACGTACCTCCGCCGCCTGGAGAAGCAGATGATGCTCGCGGCCGAGGACATGGAGTACGAGAAGGCGGCCAGGCTGCGCGACGACATAGAGGCGCTGCGCAAGGCCATGGAGAAGAACGCGGTGGTGCTCGCCGACGCCACCGACGCCGACCTGATCGCGCTCGCCGAGGACGAGCTGGAGGCCGCCGTCCAGATCTTCCACGTGCGCGGCGGACGCGTGCGCGGCCAGCGAGGCTGGGTCACCGACAAGGTCGAGGCCGTCGACACGGCCGGGCTCGTCGAGCACGCCCTCCAGCAGCTGTACGGCGAGGAGAGCGGCGACGCGGTCCCCAAGGAGGTCCTGGTCCCCGCCCTGCCCGAGGACGAGGGGGCCGTCACCGCCTGGCTCTCCGGCCGCCGCGGGTCGAACGTGTCCCTGCGCATACCGCAGCGCGGCGACAAGAAGGCCCTGATGGAGACCGTCGCGCGCAACGCGCAGCAGGCGCTCGTGCTGCACAAGACCAAGCGGGCCAGCGACCTGACCACCCGCTCCCGGGCCCTGGAGGAGATCGCCGAGGCCCTGGACCTGGACTCGGCGCCGCTGCGCATCGAGTGCTTCGACATCTCGCACCTGCAGGGCGAGGACGTGGTGGCCTCCATGGTCGTCTTCGAGGACGGGCTGCCGCGCAAGAGCGAGTTCCGCCGCTTCCAGATCAAGGGTCGTGTCGGAGACACGCAGATCTGGCACGGCGAGGGGCAGGACGACGTCCGGTCCATGCACGAGGTGATCAGCCGCCGCTTCAGGCGCTACCTCGCCGAGAAGGAGAGGACGGGGGAGTGGGGCGACGGCGAGGTGCCCGCCGACGCCCCCGAGGACGACGGGCGGCCCAAGCGCTTCGCCTACCCGCCGCAGCTCGTCGTCGTCGACGGCGGACAGCCGCAGGTCGCCGCCGCCCGGCGCGCCCTGGACGAGCTCGGCATCGACGACGTCGCCGTCTGCGGCCTCGCCAAGCGCCTGGAGGAGGTCTGGGTGCCCGGCGACGACGACCCGGTCGTGCTGCCCCGCTCCTCCGAGGGCCTGTACCTCCTCCAGCGGGTACGTGACGCGGCTCACGACTTCGCCATCCGCTACCAGCGGTCCAAGCGGAGCAAACGCATCCGCACCAGCCCGCTGGACGCCGTCCCCGGCCTAGGCGAGACGCGCAAACAGGCGCTCATCAAGCATTTCGGCTCGGTCAAACGGCTCCGGCAGGCGACAATCGACCAGATCTGCGAGGTCCCCGGCATGGGCCGGAAGACGGCCGAGGCCGTGGCGGTGGCCCTCGCGCAGGCGGCCCCGGCCGCGCCCGCCGTGAACACGGCCACAGGAGAGATCATGGAAGACGACGGGGGCACCACGGCATGACCGAGAACGACCGGCACGACCAGCACAACGAGTACGAAGACGGAGCACCGGACATGGACACGGGCACCCCAGAGCCCGCCGGCGAGAACAGCGGCGAGAACAACAACGCCGACGCGGCCATCCCCGAACTGGTGATCATCTCCGGCATGTCCGGCGCCGGCCGGTCCACCGCGGCGAAGTGCCTGGAGGACCTCGGCTGGTTCGTCGTCGACAACCTGCCGCCCGCGCTGATCCCCACCATGGTGGATCTCGGCGCCCGCTCCCAGGGGAACGTGGCCCGGATCGCGGTCGTCGTCGACGTCCGCGGCCGGCAGTTCTTCGACAACCTCAAGGACTCTCTCGCCGCCCTCGACGCCCAGCAGGTCACCCGCCGGATCGTCTTCCTGGAGTCCTCCGACGAGGCCCTCGTCCGGCGCTTCGAGTCGGTCCGCCGCCCGCACCCGCTCCAGGGCGACGGCCGCATCGTCGACGGCATCGCCGCCGAGCGCGACCTGCTGCGCGAGCTGCGCGGCGACGCCGACCTGGTGATCGACACCTCCAGCCTCAACGTGCACGAACTGCGCGCCAAGATGGACGCCCAGTTCGCCGGCGAGGAGGAGCCCGAGCTCCGGGCCACCGTGATGTCGTTCGGCTTCAAGTACGGCCTGCCGGTCGACGCCGACCTCGTCGTCGACATGCGCTTCCTGCCGAACCCGCACTGGGTCCCCGAGCTGCGCCCCTTCACCGGCCTCAACGAGGAGGTCGCCAACTACGTCTACAACCAGCCCGGCGCCAAGGAGTTCCTCGACCGCTACACCGAGCTGCTCCAGCTGATCGCCGCCGGCTACCGCCGCGAGGGCAAGCGGTACGTGACCATCGCCGTCGGCTGCACCGGCGGCAAGCACCGGTCGGTGGCCACCGCGGAGAAGCTGGCCGCCCGCCTGGCCTCGGAGGGCGTCGAGACCGTCGTCGTCCACCGGGACATGGGGCGCGAGTGAAGCCGTACCGCCGGCGCACGTCCACCCTGTCCGTACGGCGCACGCTGCGCAGACGCGGTGCTCAGCCCAAGGTCGTCGCCCTCGGCGGCGGCATGGGCCTGTCGGCCTCCCTCGCCGCGCTCCGCCGGATCACCGGCGACCTGACCGCCGTGGTCACCGTCGCCGACGACGGGGGCTCCAGCGGCCGGCTCCGCGAGGAGCTCGGCGTGCTGCCGCCCGGCGACCTGCGCAAGGCGCTGGCCGCGCTCTGCGGCGACGACGACTGGGGCCAGACCTGGGCCCGGGTCATCCAGCACCGCTTCCAGTCCAAGGGCGAGATGCACGGCCACGCCGTCGGCAACCTGCTGATCGTCGCCCTCTGGGAGCAGCTCGGCGACCCCGTACAGGCGCTCGACCTGGTCGGCCGGCTGCTCGGCGCGCAGGGCCGGGTGCTGCCCATGTCCGCCGTGCCGCTGGAGCTCCAGGCCCTGGTCAGGGGCCACGACCCGGCGCGCCCGCAGGACGTCGACACGGTACGGGGCCAGGCCACCGTGGCCCTCACCCCCGGTGAGGTGCAGTCGGTGCACCTGGTGCCGCACGACCCGCCGGCCGTGCCCGAGGCGGTCGCCGCCGTCCTGGACGCGGACTGGGTGGTGCTCGGCCCGGGCTCCTGGTTCTCGTCGGTGATCCCGCACCTGCTGGTGCCCGAACTCCTCGACGCCCTGATGGAGACCAAGGCCCGGCGGGTGCTCTCGCTGAACCTCGCGCCGCAGCCCGGAGAAACCGAGGGCTTCTCCCCGCAGCGTCATTTGGAGGTTTTGGCCCGACACGCCCCTAAACTCGCCCTGGACGTGGTGCTGGCCGACGAGGCCGCCGTGCCCGACCGCGAGTCACTGGCCGACGCCGCGAAGCGGCTCGGCGCCGCGGTCGAGCTGGCGCCGGTCGCCAGGCCCGACGGTGCTCCGAAGCATGACCCGGAGCTGTTGGCCGCCGCGTACGACCGTATTTTTCGGATGCATGGAAGGATCGGCCCATGGCGATGACGGCAGCGGTGAAGGACGAGATCTCCCGGCTTCCCGTCACCCGGACCTGCTGCAGGAAGGCCGAGGTCTCGTCGATCCTGCGGTTCGCGGGCGGGCTGCACCTGGTGAGCGGCCGGATCGTGATCGAGGCCGAGCTGGACACCGCGATGGCGGCCCGCCGGCTCAAGCGGGACATCCTGGAGATCTTCGGGCACAGCTCCGAGCTGATCGTGATGGCCCCCGGCGGGCTGCGCCGCGGCTCGCGCTTCGTGGTGCGCGTGGTCGCCGGCGGCGACCAGCTGGCCCGGCAGACCGGTCTGGTGGACGGCCGCGGCCGCCCCATCCGCGGCCTGCCCCCGCAGGTCGTGTCCGGGGCCACCTGTGACGCCGAGGCGGCCTGGCGCGGCGCCTTCCTGGCGCACGGCTCGCTGACCGAGCCGGGCCGCTCCTCCTCCCTGGAGGTCACCTGCCCCGGCCCGGAGGCCGCGCTCGCCCTGGTCGGCGCCGCCCGCCGGCTCTCCATCGCGGCCAAGGCCCGCGAGGTGCGGGGCGTGGACCGGGTCGTCGTCCGCGACGGCGACGCCATCGGCGCCCTGCTGACCCGGCTCGGCGCGCACGAGTCCGTGCTCGCCTGGGAGGAGCGGCGGATGCGGCGCGAGGTCCGCGCCACCGCCAACCGGCTCGCCAACTTCGACGACGCCAACCTGCGCCGCTCCGCCCGAGCCGCCGTGGCCGCCGGTGCCCGCGTCCAGCGGGCCCTGGAGATCCTCGGCGAGGAGGTGCCCGAGCACCTGGCCGCCGCCGGCAGGCTGCGCATGGAGCACAAGCAGGCGTCCCTGGAGGAGCTGGGCGCGCTCGCCGACCCGCCGCTCACCAAGGACGCGGTGGCCGGCCGGATCCGCCGGCTGCTCGCCATGGCCGACAAGCGGGCGCAGGACCTGGGCATCCCCGGGACCGAGTCCAACCTGACGGAGGAGCTGGACGACAGCCTCGTCGGCTGAGCCCCACCACCCCCGACTCGGCCAACTCCCCACTGCCGGTGCCTTTCTGAGGTACCGGCAGTTCCGTTTGGCGGGCTTCCGTCGACGCGCCGACGGCACTCTTGACAGGGGTACGAGCCCCCACGAGCCTGGCGTCTGTTCACTTTCGTGGCAGACAACGGCAAGGGGGGCTTATGAGACGCGGAGCGAGATCGATCCTCGCCGCGGCTTCACTGCTGATCGCGGGTCTGGTGGCGGCACCCGTCGCCGGAGCGCAGCCGAACCACGGGAACGACACCGACGCCCTCTCCGTCTACCGGGCGACGGTCACCAAGGAACAGGTGCCGCTCCTGCTCGACGCCGGCACCGACGCCCACGAGCTGACCGAGCAGGTGCCCGCCAGGGGCGCCGCCACCGTCGAGCTCTACCTCACCGCCGCGCAGGCCGCGCACCTGCGCCGGGAGGGTGTCGCCCTCGCCGAGCACGCGCTGTCCGCGCAGGCCGAGAAGCGCGTCGCGGCCGCCGGGGACGGCGTCTTCCGCCCGTACGGCGGCAAGGGCGGCCTCAAGCAGGAGATCCTGGACACCGCCCGGGCCCACCCCGACCTCACCAAGGTCGTCTCCATCGGCAAGACCCTCAAGGGCCAGGACATCCTCGCGCTCAAGCTGACCAGGGGCGCGCGGAAGACCAAGGACGGGTCCCGGCCCGCCACCCTGTACATGTCCAACCAGCACGCCCGCGAGTGGATCACCCCCGAGATGACCCGGCGGCTGCTGCACTACTACCTCGACGGCTACGGCAAGGACCCCCGGCTCACGAAGATCGTCGACACCACCGAACTGTGGTTCGTCATCTCCGCCAACCCGGACGGCTACGACTTCACCCACGCCGACCCGGCCAACCGCCAGTGGCGCAAGAACCTGCGCGACAACGACGGCGACGGGCGGATCGGGCCCGGCGACGGCGTCGACCTCAACCGCAACTTCGCCTACAAGTGGGGCTACGACAACGAGGGCTCGTCCCCCGACCCGGCCGACGAGACCTTCCGCGGCGCCCGCCCCATGTCCGAACCGGAGACCCGGGCCCTGGACGCCTTCGAGAAGCGCGTCGGCTTCCGCTACGGCGTCAACTACCACTCCGCCGCGCAGCTCCTGCTGTACGGCGTGGGCTGGCAGGTCGCCACCGACACCCCCGACGACGTGGCCCTCAAGGCACTCGCCGGGACCCCGCAGAAGCCCGCGATCCCCGGCTACCGCTCGCAGGTCTCCTCCGAGCTCTACATCACCAACGGCGAGGCCGACGGACACGCCGCCAACGTCAACGGGATGCAGATGTTCACCCCGGAGATGTCGACCTGCGCCACCGCCTCCCGGGTGGACCCGAACGACGCCTGGGACCCGGCGGACTGCGCCTCGGTCTTCACCTTCCCGGACGACGAGAAGCTGATCCAGGCCGAGTTCGCGAAGAACATCCCCTTCGCGCTCGCCGTCGCCGAGACCGCCGCCCACCCGGACCGCCCGGTCTCCCCGGTCGGCATCGACGCCCCCGACTTCACCCCGAGCGCCTTCACCGCCTCGTACGCCCGCGGCGCGGACCAGGAGGTGTCCGTCACCGCCCGCAAGTCGCTGCGCGGCAAGACGCTCGACTACCGGATCAACGGCGGCCGCGTCCACCGCGGGAAGCTGGAGGCCTGGCAGGGCGGCCAGACCTACGGCGGCGGGGACAACCTCTACTTCGACGAGTACCGCGGCGTGGTCGAGGGCGCCCGGCCCGGCGACAAGGTCGAGGTCTGGTACACCGCCCGCACCCGCGAGGGCAGGGCGACCGCGTCCACCCCGTTCACGTACACCGTGGCGCAGCGGCCGCGCGCCGACGTCCTCGTCCTCGCCGACGAGGGCGGCACGGGCGCCGCGAAGAACGCCGGCACCTATGTGCGGGCGCTCGCCGCCGCCGGCCGGAAGGCCGCCGTCTGGGACGTCGCCACCCAGGGCACCCCGCACCCGCTGGGCGTGCTGAGCCACTTCCGCACCGTCGTCTGGTACAGCGGCGCCGAGCAGCCCTCCGGGAGCACCCTGCTCGCCGTCCGCGCCTACCTCAACGAGGGCGGCAAGCTGATCAACGCCGGCGAGAAGTCGGGCGGGCTCGTCCAGGTCGGCCGGGCCGAGTCCAACGACTTCGCCCAGTACTACCTCGGCGCCTACCACCGCGCGGGCCTGACCGCCCCGCCGTCCTTCAACGGCTCCGGCCGCCTCGGCGGCGCCGGCACGAGCCTCGGGGACGCGGCCGGCAACCCGCTCGACAACGCGGGCGCCTACACCGTCACCTCCGACACCCTCACGCCGAAGGAGTTCCCGCAGTTCGCCTCCAGCGCCTCCGCGGGCGACTACCCCGGCATCCGCACCCCCTTCGAGCCGTACGAGGGCAGCCGCTTCGCCGCGCTGCGCCACGCCGACGACACCTGGGGCCGGCTCGCCCGGACCGTGGACCTCACCGGCGTCGCCGCCGCCTCGCAGCCGAACCTGACCTTCCAGGTCAGCTACGACACCGAGCCCGGCTACGACAACGTGATCGTCGAGGCCCACACCGTCGGCCAGGACGACTGGACCACGCTGCCCGACGCCGACGGCGGCACGTCCACCGAGCCGCCCACCGACTGCGGCGAGGGCTTCTACGTCCGCGGGCACCCGTTCCTCGCCCACTACCTCACCGTCGGCGCGGACGGCTGCGCGGCCACCGGCACCACCGGCGCCTGGAACGCCTTCACCGGCCCCTCCAACGGCTGGCGGCAGGCCAGGATCGACCTGAGCGCCTACGCGGGCAAGCGGGTCGAGCTGGCGATCTCGTACGTCTCCGACGGCGGCACCGGAGAGATGGGCGCCTTCGTCGACGACCTCCGGCTGACCGCCGGCGCGACGGCCGACGCCGAGGGGTTCGAGTCCGGAATGGGCGCTTGGTCCGTACCGGGAGCGCCGGCCGGAAGCCCCGGCAACGGAAACGACTGGACTATTTCCGGGGCGCTCTTCCATTCCCAGGCGGCGGTCACCACCCGTGACACCGTCCTCCTCGGCTTCGGTCTCGAGCACGTCCCGAATGCGGCGGAACGGGCGGCTCTGCTGAGAAAGGCGCTGAATTCGCTCCGACGCTGAATGGGCTGCTCAGGCGAGCATCGATTTTCGTCACTCTCCGTAGCGGGGGCCGAGGTCCCAGGGCAGTCCATACCTGTAGGTAGGTCCGGGTTGTCGGCCTTTTCCCGGCAGTTTCCGGGCGCATCCGGCCGTACGCGATGTCACTCAAAGGCGTCAGGAGAGGTAGGGTCGTAAGCGGTCGGGGACATCCCAAAAATGAAGCTCGCCGGGCGTCTGAAACCCGGCGTACCTAACGAGGAGATCGGTTCGTGACGATCCGCGTAGGCATCAACGGCTTTGGCCGTATCGGTCGCAACTACTTCCGCGCGCTCCTTGAGCAGGGTGCCGACATCGAGGTCGTGGCCGTCAACGACCTGGGCGACACCGCGACCACCGCACACCTGCTGAAGTACGACACCATCCTGGGCCGCCTCAAGGCCGAGGTGACCCACACCGCCGACACCATCACCGTCGACGGCCACACCATCAAGGTGCTGTCCGAGCGCAACCCGGCCGACATCCCGTGGGGCGAGCTCGGCGTCGACGTCGTCATCGAGTCCACCGGCATCTTCACCAACCGGGACGACGCCGCCAAGCACCTCGCCGGCGGCGCCAAGAAGGTCCTCATCTCGGCTCCGGCCAAGAACGAGGACATCACCATCGTCATGGGCGTCAACCAGGACAAGTACGACGCGGCCAACCACCACGTCATCTCCAACGCGTCCTGCACCACCAACTGTGTCGCGCCGATGGCCAAGGTCCTCGACGAGAACTTCGGCATCGTCCGCGGTCTGATGACCACGGTCCACGCGTACACCAACGACCAGCGCATCCTGGACTTCCCGCACAAGGACCTGCGCCGCGCCCGCGCCGCCGCGGAGAACATCATCCCGACCACGACGGGTGCCGCCAAGGCCACCGCCCTGGTCCTCCCGCAGCTCAAGGGCAAGCTCGACGGCATGGCCATGCGCGTCCCGGTCCCGACCGGCTCGGTCACCGACCTGGTCGTGGAGCTCTCCCGCGAGGTCACCAAGGACGAGGTCAACGCCGCGTTCAAGAAGGCCGCGGACGGCGAGCTCAAGGGCATCCTGTTCTACACCGAGGACGAGATCGTGTCCTCGGACATCGTGAGCGACCCGGCCTCCTGCACCTTCGACTCGTCGCTGACGATGGTCCAGGAGGGCAACTCGGTCAAGGTCCTCGGCTGGTACGACAACGAGTGGGGTTACTCCAACCGTCTCGTCGACCTCACCGTCTTCGTCGGCGGCCAGCTCTAAGCTCTCTAAGCTTCTGAGCGGGCTTTCGATGTGAAGCAGGGCTCGGGCAGTGCGATGACGCACTGCGCGAGCCCTGTGTCGTGTGCTCCACCGCGTGTACCAAGGAGTCAGAGATACAGATGAAGACGATCGACGAGCTGCTCGCCGAGGGCGTCAACGGCAAGCGGGTGTTCGTCCGCGCCGACCTCAACGTGCCCCTCGACGGCACCACCATCACCGACGACGGCCGCATCCGCGCCGTCCTCCCGACCGTGAAGGCGCTCGCCGACGCCGGCGCCCGGGTCGTCGTCGCCTCGCACCTGGGCCGCCCCAAGGGCGCCCCGGACCCGCAGTTCTCCCTCGCCCCGGCCGCCGCGCGCCTCGGCGAACTGCTCGGTGCCGACGTGGCCTTCGCGACCGACACCGTCGGCGACTCGGCCAAGGCCACCGTCGCGGGCCTCTCCGACGGCCAGGTCGCCGTCATCGAGAACCTCCGCTTCAACGCGGGCGAGACCTCGAAGGACGACGCCGAGCGCGCCGCCTTCGCGGGCGAGCTGGCCCAGCTCGCCGACGTCTACGTCGGCGACGGCTTCGGCGCCGTGCACCGCAAGCACGCCTCGGTCTTCGACCTCCCGGGCAAGCTGCCGCACTACGCCGGCTACCTCATCGCCACCGAGGTCGGCGTCCTCAAGAAGCTCACCGAGGACGTCAAGCGCCCCTACGTCGTCGTCCTCGGCGGCGCCAAGGTCTCCGACAAGCTGGGCGTCATCGACAACCTGCTGCAGAAGGCCGACCGCATCCTCATCGGCGGCGGCATGGCCTACACCTTCCTGGCCGCCAAGGGCCACGAGGTCGGCATCTCGCTGCTCCAGGCCGACCAGAAGGGCAAGTGCCTGGAGTACCTGGCCGAGGCGGAGAAGCGCGGCGTCGAGTTCGTGCTCCCCGTCGACGTCCTGGTCTCCGCCGACTTCCCGGACCTGAAGACCAAGGCCCCGGCCAACCCCGACACCGTCGCCTCGGACGCCATCCCGGCGGACAAGGAGGGCCTGGACATCGGCCCGGAGACCCGGAAGCTCTACGCGGCGAAGCTGGCCGACGCGGGCACGGTCTTCTGGAACGGCCCGATGGGCGTCTTCGAGCACCCGGACTACGCGAACGGCACCAAGGCCGTCGCGCAGGGCCTGCTCGACTCGGCGGCCTTCACCGTCGTCGGCGGCGGCGACTCGGCCGCGGCCGTCCGCCAGCTGGGCTTCGACGAGAATGCTTTCGGCCACATCTCGACCGGCGGCGGCGCCTCCCTCGAATACCTCGAGGGCAAGGAGCTTCCCGGCCTCGTCGCACTGGAGGACTGACCCCCTTATGAGCACCACCCGCACCCCGCTGATGGCGGGCAACTGGAAGATGAACCTCAACCACCTCGAGGCCATCGCCCACGTCCAGAAGCTCGCCTTCGCGCTCACCGACAAGGACCACGACGCCGTCGAGACGGCGGTCCTCGTGCCCTTCACCGACCTGCGCTCCGTGCAGACCCTGGTCGACGGCGACAAGCTGAAGATCAAGTACGGCGCCCAGGACCTCTCGGCGCACGACTCCGGCGCGTACACCGGCGAGATCTCCGGCCCGATGCTGGCCAAGCTGAAGTGCGCCTACGTCGCCGTCGGTCACTCCGAGCGCCGCCAGTACCACGCGGAGAGCGACGAGGTCTGCAACGCCAAGGTGAAGGCCGCCTACAAGCACGGGATCACCCCGATCCTCTGCGTCGGCGAGGAGCTGGACGTCCGCGAGGCCGGCAACGCCGTCGCGCACACCCTGGCCCAGGTCGAGGGCGGCCTCAAGGACGTCCCGGCCGAGCAGGCCGAGACGATCGTGATCGCCTACGAGCCGGTGTGGGCCATCGGCACCGGCAAGGTCTGCGGCGCCGACGACGCGCAGGAGGTCTGCGCGGCGATCCGCGGCAAGCTCGCCGAGCTGTACTCGCAGGAGCTGGCCGACAAGGTCCGCATCCAGTACGGCGGCTCCGTCAAGGCCGGCAACGTCGCCGAGATCATGGCGCAGGCCGACATCGACGGCGCCCTGGTCGGCGGTGCGTCGCTCGACGCGGACGAGTTCGTCAAGATCGTCCGCTTCCGCGACCAGTGATGATGTAGAGCGGCGGAGACGATCCGTCGTACCCTTGCGGGGGTCGGGCAGCCACCCTGTCCGGCCCCCGTCCGTACAAGTCCGAGGAAGTTGGTCCAGCCGTGGTTATGGGGTTTTCGATCGCCCTGATCGTCTTCAGTGCGCTGCTGATGCTGCTCGTGCTGATGCACAAGGGCAAGGGCGGCGGCCTCTCCGACATGTTCGGTGGCGGCATGCAGTCCTCCGTCGGCGGCTCCTCGGTCGCCGAGCGCAACCTCGACCGGATCACCGTGGTCGTCGGTCTGCTGTGGTTCGCCTGCATTGTCGTACTTGGTCTGCTGATGAAGTTGGACGGGTAACTCCAATCACTGGACGCGCGTTGGGCCTTACGTAGACTGGGGCATCTTCGAGCACCATCACGCAGGGAGTTACGACCGTGGCAAGTGGCAACGCGATCCGGGGAAGCCGGGTCGGAGCGGGGCCGATGGGGGAGGCCGAGCGGGGCGAGTCCGCACCGCGTCTCCGCATCTCCTTCTGGTGCTCGAACGGGCACGAGACCCAGCCCAGCTTCGCCAGTGACGCAACTGTGCCGGACACCTGGGACTGCCCGCGCTGTGGTTTCCCGGCCGGCCAGGACCGGGACAACCCGCCGGACCCGCCGCGCACCGAGCCGTACAAGACGCACCTCGCGTACGTGCGGGAGCGGCGCAGCGACGCGGACGGCGAGGCGATCCTGGCCGAGGCGCTCGCGAAGCTGCGGGGCGAGATCTGAAGACCGATTGAACGGGCTCTGTGCGCAGGGCCCGTTCCGTCGTTTCCGCCGCCCGCCGGCTGATTCCGGTCGCTATCTCCGGTGGCCGTCGGCGATGTGCGCGGTGAGCGCGAGGGCGGCCGTGGCGCGCGAGTGGGTCAGCTGCGCCACGCGCGCGTAGAGGCAGTCGAGGATCAGCAGCACCGAGTGCCGGGCGCCGAAGCCGCCGTGCCGGAAGCCGGTCTCGGCGGACGTCGACGTGAGATGCACCCCGGCCGCCCGCGCCACCGGGGAGCGCGGGTCGCCCGTGACGGCCACCGTCGCCGCGCCCCGCTCGGCCGCCAGCCTCAGCGGCGCGAGGACCTCGCGGGTCGCGCCGGAGTGGGACAGCGCGACCACCGCGTCGGCCGGCGTGAGCAGCGCGGCCGAGGTCTCCGCCGCGTGCACCTCGGTCCACGCACGGGCCTCGCACCCGATGCCGAACAGTCGGGCCCGGGTCTCGAGCGCGAGCACGCCCGAGGCCCCCACCCCGTACACGTCGATCCGCCGCGCCTGCGCGAGCGCCCGGGCCGCCCGCTCCAGGGCGTCCAGGTCGAGCCGCTCGGCGGTCGTGCGCAGAGCTCCCAGATCGGCCTGGGCGACGGCGGCGACGACACGGTCGAGCGGGTCGTCGGGCCCGAGGTCGGGGCCGAGGGGGCCCGGCTCCTCGCTCTGGCCCTCCTGCCCCTGTTCACGGGCGAGTTCGAGCAGGAGCCGCTGGTACGAGTCGAGGCCCAGCGTCCGGCAGAACCGGGTCACCGTCGCCTGCGAGGTGCCCGTACGACGCCCCAGCTCGGCGGCCGACACCTCCGCGACGCGCCCGGGATCGACCAGCACCCACTCCCCGACCTTGCGCAAGGAGCCGGACATCCGGGGGAGTTCGGAGCGGATCAGTGCGGTGATCATGCGGGCGGCCTTCCGGGTCTTGTCATCCGGTGAATCTATCAACCACCATGCGCCCTGATGGACGGATCCCGGATTCACTACGTGGTGGGCATCGACGCCGGCGGCACCCGCACCCGCGCCCGGCTCGCCGACGCGACGACCGGCCGGACGGTGGGCGAGGGCACGGGCGGCCCCGGCAACGCGCTGAGCGTGCCCGCGGACGATCTCGTACGGCACCTGGCGCAGGCGCTGCGCGGGGCGGGGGTGACGCGCGCCGACTCGGTGGTCGCGGGCTTCGCGGGCGGCGGACCCGGCGGCGGCCGCGAGCGCGCGCTCGCGGCGCTGCGGGCCGCGTGCGCGCGGGTCGGCGCCACCGCGGCCCGGCTCCAGGTCTGCGGCGACGCCGAGATCGCCTTCGCGGCGGGGCCCGGTACACCGGCTGACGGGCTCGTCCTCATCGCGGGAACGGGCGCGGCCGGGGCCCGGGTGCGGGGGCGGCGCATGGTGCGCGCCGTGGACGGCGACGGGTGGTTGCTGGGGGATGCCGGCAGCGGCTTCTGGCTGGGGCGGGAGGCGCTGCGCGCGGTGCTGCGCGGGCTGGACGGCCGCGGGCCGGAGACGGCGCTGGCGGGTCCGGTGGGGGAGCTGTGCGGGGGCTTGAGCAAGGAGCGGGTGGTGGCCTTCGCGTACGGGGCGCCTCCGGTGCGGCTGGCCGAGCTGAGCCCGCTGGTGGTCTCCGCGGCGGAGAGGGGCGACGCGGTGGCGGCGGGCCTGCTGGACCGCGCGGCGGACGAACTGGCCTCCACGGTGCGGGCATTGGGTCCGCGGGAGGGCGAGCCGCTGGTGACGACGGGCGGGTTGCTGGGACCGGACGGGCCGTTGCTGTCGAGGTTGGGCGAACGCGTCGCGGAGCTGGCCCTGACGCCGACGCCGGTACGGGACGGGCTCGCGGGAGCGGTGGCGCTGGCGCGACTGCCCGGCTGACCGCACGAAGGGCGTCCGGGGCCCGGGGCGTCCTCTTGACGTGGTCTCGGCACGCTGGTTCATTGAGCCGGATTGTGAAGAGAACTCGGTTCGCTCAACCAGAGGAGCTCGTTCCCGTGGCCCAACACCCTCTCGGCTCCGCCCAGTTCGTCGACCACGCCCAGCACGCCCTCACCCGCGTCGTCACCGCCAACAAGCACTCCGTCCCCGCCGCCGCCCGTCTCTTCGCCGACTGCGTCGCCGCCGACGGGGTGATCCACGCCTTCGGGACCGGGCATTCGCAGGCCGCCGCGCTCGAAGTGGCCGGGCGGGCCGGAGGACTCGTGCCGACCAGCAGGATCGCGCTCGCGGACCTCGTCCTGCGGGGCGGGGAGGATCCGGAGATCCTCCGGGACCCGCTGCTCGAGCGTGCGCCGGGGCTCGCCGAGCGGCTCTACGCGCTCGCGACGCCCCGTCCCCGGGACCTGTTCGTGATCATCTCGAACTCGGGGGTGAACAACTCGGTCGTGGAGCTGGCGCTCAAGGTGACCGGCGCGGGTCACCGGCTCGTCGCCCTCACCTCGCTGGAGCACACCCGTGCCGTGCCCGCGCTGCACGCCGGCGGCCACCGCCTCGTGGACCTCGCGGACGTCGTGCTCGACAACGGCGCGCCCGCCGGCGACGCCGTCCTGCCGCTGCCCGGCGGCGGCGCGTTGTGCGGGATCTCCACGCTCACCTCGTCCCTGCTCGTCCAGATGGTCGTCGCGGACGCCGTCGCGCTGCTGCTCGCCGAGGGCCACGAGCCGCCGGTGTACGTCTCCGCCAACCTGCCCGGCGGGCACGAGCGGAACGCGCTGCTCGAAGCGCGGTACGAGGGACGCCTCCACCGCGGCGGGCACTGAGGGCGCTGGACGTGTTTCCGGCGCTCGATCAATTAGGTTGGAGGACAGCGGGGCACACACGCCGTACATGGAGCAAGACGAAGAAATGGGCGATGTCGAGATGACCAACGCAGGCCGCACCAGGCTCAACCAGCTGCCCGAGTGGGCGGCCCTCGGCAAGCACCGTGAGCAGCTGGGCGACACCCACCTGCGCGAGCTGTTCGCCGCCGACTCCGAGCGTGGTACCGGGTACACGCTGCGCGTCGGTGACCTCTATCTGGACTACTCCAAGCACCTGGTGACCGACGAGACCCTGACGCTGCTGCGCGAGCTGGCCGCCGCCACCGGGGTGGCCGAGCTGCGGGACGCGATGTTCCGCGGCGAGAAGATCAACAACACCGAGGACCGGGCGGTGCTGCACACCGCGCTGCGCGCACCGCGCGGCGCGGTCGTCGAGGTGGACGGCGTGAACGTCGTCCCCGAGGTGCACGCCGTGCTCGACAGGATGGCCGCCTTCGCCGACCGGGTCCGCGCGGGCGAGTGGACCGGTCACACCGGCAAGCCGATCAAGAACATCGTCAACATCGGCATCGGCGGCTCGGACCTCGGCCCGGCGATGGCCTTCGAGGTGCTGCGCTCGTACACGCGGCGGGATCTGACGTTCCGTTTCGTCTCCAACGTCGACGGCGCCGACCTGCACGAGGCCGTCCGCGACCTGGACGCCGCCGAGACCCTCTTCATCGTCGCCTCGAAGACCTTCACCACCATCGAGACGATCACCAACGCCACCTCCGCCCGCGACTGGCTGCTCACCGAGCTGAGGGCCGGCCAGGAGGCCGTCGCCAAGCACTTCGTGGCCCTGTCGACGAACGCCGAGAAGGTCGAGGACTTCGGCATCGACACGGCGAACATGTTCGAGTTCTGGGACTGGGTCGGCGGCCGGTACTCCTACGACTCCGCCATCGGTCTGTCGCTGATGATCGCCATCGGCCCGGACGCCTTCCGCGAGATGCTCGACGGCTTCCACCTCGTCGACGAGCACTTCCGCACCGCGCCGCCGGCCGAGAACGCCCCGCTCCTGCTCGGCCTCCTCGGCATCTGGTACGGCGCGTTCTTCGACGCCCAGTCGCACGCCGTGCTGCCGTACTCGCACTACCTGTCGAAGTTCACCGCGTACCTCCAGCAGCTCGACATGGAGTCCAACGGCAAGTCCGTCACCCGCGACGGACAGCCGGTCGACTGGCAGACCGGCCCGGTCGTCTGGGGCACCCCCGGCACCAACGGCCAGCACGCCTACTACCAGTTGATCCACCAGGGCACCAAGGTCATCCCGGCGGACTTCATCGCCTTCGCCCGGCCCGTCGCCGACCTGCAGCCCGGCCTGGTCGCCCAGCACGACCTGCTGATGGCCAACTTCTTCGCGCAGACCCAGGCGCTCGCCTTCGGCAAGACGCCGGAGGAGGTACGGGCCGAGGGCGTCCCGGAGGAGCTGGTCCCGCACAAGACCTTCCAGGGCAACCACCCCACCACCACGATCCTGGCGGACGCGCTCACCCCGTCCGTGCTCGGCCAGCTCATCGCGCTCTACGAGCACAAGGTCTTCGTCCAGGGCGCCGTGTGGAACATCGACTCCTTCGACCAGTGGGGCGTCGAGCTCGGCAAGGTCCTCGCCAAGAAGATCGAGCCGGTGCTGACCGGGGGCGAAGGCGGCGAGGGACTCGACTCCTCCACCGCCGGACTCGTCGCCGTCTACCGCTCGCTGCGCGGACGGTAGAGCCGTGAGGGGGGAGGACGCGGTCCGGCTGCGGCCGCCGAGGAACGCGGTCGACGGGCGGGCCGTCGGCTGGTGGCGGGCGCAGCTGCTGCTCGCCACCGCCGCGCCGGTGGCCGTCCTGACCGTGCTCGGCCTCTTCGTCGAGCCGGCCAGGAGCTGGCTGTACGGCGCCGCCGGGGCCGTGGCGGTCCTCGGGCTCGCCGCGACCGCGTTCCTCCCCGCCTGGTGGTTCCGGGTGCACCGCTGGGAGGTCACCGGGGACGCCGTGTACGTGCGCACCGGGGCGCTCTGGCAGGAGTGGCGGATCGCCCCGATGTCCCGGATCCAGACCGTCGACACCGTACGCGGACCGCTGGAGCAGACGTTCCGGCTGGCCACCGTCACCGTCACCACCGCCTCGGCCAAGGGCGCCCTGCGGATCGAGGGCCTCGACCACGAGCTCGCCGCCGCCCTCGCCGAACGGCTCACCGCGATCACCCGGGCCACCCCCGGAGACGCCACATGAGCAGCCCCGACCCCGCGGAGGAGTGGCGGCGGCTCGCGCCCCGCACCCTGCTCGCCGGGGCCGCCGTGCTGTGCGGCGTCGCCGGCGGCGCGGCCCTGCCCGCCTACCTCAGCCTCTCCGCCGGCTCCCGCCCGGTGTGGCAGGCCGCCGCCCTGGTCATCGCCGGGGCCGTGCTGCTCGTCGGCGGCGGCAGTCTCGCCGAAGGGGTCCGGCTGCGCCGCACCCGCTACCGCGTCGGCGCGGACCGGGTCGACCTCCACACCGGCCTGCTCGTCGTCAAACGCCGCTCCCTGGCCCGCGACCGCATCCGCAGCGTCGACCTCACCGCCAACCCCCTCGAACGGCTCCTCGGCCTCGTCAAGGTCCGCATCGGCACCGGCGAGCACACCGACGGCGAGTCCACCCTCGAACTCGACCTGGTCAGCCGCGCCGAGGGCGAACACCTCCGCCGCACGCTGCTGGCCCGCCCCGCCGGCGCCACCGCCGACTCCGCCCACGACGGCGTCCTCGCCACCCTCGACCCGCGCTGGATCCGCTACGCCCCGGTCTCCTTCGTCGCCCCGCTGCTCGGGGGCGCGGCCGCCGGCGCCGTCCTCCAGGTCAGCGACTGGTTCAACGCCCAGGCGGAGGTCATCCACTGGACCCTCGACCGCTTCCGGGACACCTCCCTGACCTGGATGATCGTCGACCTCGCGCTGCTCGCCACGGCCGCCGGCATGCTCGGCGCCCTCGGTCTGTGGATCGAGATGTGGGCCAACTACCGCCTGGAGCGCGAACCCGGCGGCACCCTCCGGGTCCGCCGCGGTCTGTTCACCGCCCGCTCGGTCACCCTGGAGGAGCACCGCCTTCGCGGGATCGCGCTGGTCGAACCCCTGGGCATACGCCTGTTCCGCGCCGCCCGCGTCGACGCCGTCGCCACCGGGCTCGCCCAGGACGACGACGACAAGCACGCCGACCTCAGGAACCTGCTGCCGCCCGCGCCCCGTACGGTCGCCGATCGGGTCGCCGCCCAGGTGCTGCGCGAGACCGAACCGCCCACCGGCGCCCCGCTCGCCGCCCATCCGAAGGCCGCCCGGCACCGCCGGCTGCGCTGGGCGCTGTGGACCGTGCTCGGCCCGGCCGCGCTGCTCGCCGTCCTCGGCGCCTGGCTCACTCCCGCACTGCTCTACTTGGCGGGCGCGGTCGCCGTCGTCCTCGCCCCGGTCGCCCTGCTGCTCGCCCGGGACGCCTACCGCAGCCTCGGACACGGCGTCAGCGGCGCGTACCTGGTGACCCGTTCGGGCACCTTCCGCCGCTCCACGGTCGCCCTCCAGCGGGTCGGGGTGATCGGCTGGACCGTCAAGCAGTCCTGGTTCCAGCGGCGCGCCGGGGTGCTCACGCTCAGCGCGACGACGGCCGCCGGGGAGGGCGCGTACGCGGTGTACGACGCGGGCGAGAGCCAGGGCCTGCGCTTCGCCGCCGAGGCCGTACCCGACCTCCTCGGCCCCTTCCTCGAACCCGTACCGGAAAAGCCGGAGGCCCGGCTCACCGAACGGTGAACCGGGCCTCCTCGCACAGCGATCAGGCGGAAGCCGGCGGATACAGGGCGCGCGGCAGCTCCGAGGCCGCCGCCGCGTCCAGCAGCCACAGCGTGCGCGAGCGCCCACGGGCGCCGGCCGCCGGAGCCTGCACCTCGCCCGCGCCGGACAGTGCGATGGCCGCGGCCTTCGCCTTGTCCTCGCCCGCCGCGAGCAGCCAGACCTCCTTCGCGGCCCGGATCGCCGGCAGCGTCAGCGAGATCCGCGTCGGCGGCGGCTTGGGCGCGCCGTGCACACCCACCACCGTCCGCTCGGTCTCGTGGACCGCCGGGAACTCCGGGAAGAGCGAGGCCACGTGCGTGTCCGGGCCGACGCCCAGCATCAGCACGTCGAAGGTCGGCACACCGCCGTGGTCGCCCGGGCCGGCGGCCGCCGCGAGCTCGGCCGCGTAGGCCGCGGCCGCCTCGTCGGCGTCGGAGCCGTACGGACCGTCCGAGGCCGGCATCGCGTGCACCCGCGCCGGGTCCAGCGGGACGCTGTCGAGCAGCGCCGCGCGGGCCTGGGTGACATTGCGCTCCGGGTCGCCCTCGGGCAGGAACCGCTCGTCGCCCCACCACAGGTCGAGCCGCGACCAGTCGATCGCGTCCCGGGCCGGTGCCGAACTCAGCGCGGCCAGCAGCCCGTTGCCGTTGCGGCCGCCGGTGAGCACCACCGAGGCGGAACCGCGGGCGGCCTGGGCGTCCACGACCTTCGTGATGAGCCGGGCCGCGGCGGCCTCGGCCATCAGCTCCTTGTCGCGGTGCACGACCAGCTGAGGGGTGCTCACTTGGCCGCCGCCTTCTTGGCCGGGGCCTTCTTCGAGGCCGGCTTGGCCGCCGGAGCCCCGCTGGGCGCCTCGGCCTCGGCAGCGGCCTCCGCGACGGCCTCGACGACCGTCTCGGTCTCGGTCACGGCCTCGACCGGCTCGGGGGCGGTCGTCGCCGTCTCCTCGTCCAGTCGCTCCAGGCCGTACCGCAGCGCCGAGGCGTAGGTGTCGTCCGGATCGAGCCGGCGCAGCTCCTCCGCGATCAGCTCGGCCGTCTCGCGGCGCTTGAGCGCCACGGCGCGGTCCGGCTGGCCCTGTATCGAGAGCGTGGCGAGCGAGCCGTCCGGCCGGTCGAGCACGATCGGGCCGGCGCTGGTCTCCATGCGTACGGAGGTGAGCCCGGGCCCGGCCGACTTGGAGCGCCGCACCGGCACCTTCAGCCGGTCCGCGAGCCACATGGCCAGCAGCTCGACGCTCGGGTTGAACTCCTCGCCCTCGACGTCGGCCGAGGTGACCTCGCAGGCCACCTGGTCGAGCGCGGCGGCCAGCATCGACCGCCACGGGGTGATCCGGGACCAGGACAGGTCCGTGTCGCCCGGGGTGTACGCGTCCGCGCGCGCGGTCAGCTCCTGGATGGGCTGCTCGGCGGCGTACGTGTCGGTCACCCGGCGCTGGGCGAGCGCGCCCAGCGGGTCGTTCGCCGGGTCGGACGGCGCGTTCACCGGCCACCAGACGACGACGGGCGCGTCCGGCAGGAGCAGCGGGAGGACCACCGACTGGGCGTGGTCGACGACCTCGCCGTACAGCCGGAGCACCACCGTCTCGCCGGTGCTGGCGTCGGCGCCGAGGCGGACCTCGGCGTCGAGCCGCGCGTTGGCGCGGTCCCGCGGGGTCCGCGAGACCCGCTTGATGACGACGAGGGTCCGCGAGGGGTGCTCGCGGGACGCCTCGTTGGCCGCCTTCAGCGCGTCGTAGGCGTTCTCCTCGTCGGTGACGATGACGAGGGTGAGCACCATGCCGACGGCCGGGGTGCCGATGGCCCGCCGCCCGAGCACCAGCGCCTTGTTGATCTTGGAGGACGTGGTGTCCGTCAGGTCGGTCTTCATGGCCGGCGCCAGCTCCTGCCGTCTCGTGCGAGCATCTCGTCCGCCTCGACCGGACCCCAGGTCCCGGACTCGTACTGGGCGGGCTTGCCGTTCTTGTCCCAGAACTGCTCGATCGGATCGAGGATCTTCCAGGACAGCTCGACCTCCTCCACCCGCGGGAACAGGTTGGAGTCGCCGAGCAGGACGTCGAGGATGAGCCGCTCGTACGCCTCCGGGCTGGACTCGGTGAAGGACTCGCCGTAGGCGAAGTCCATCGACACGTCCCGGATCTCCATCTGGGTGCCCGGCACCTTGGAGCCGAAGCGCACGGTGACGCCCTCGTCCGGCTGGACGCGGATCACGATGGCGTTCCGGCCGAGCTCCTCGGTCGCCGTGTGGTCGAACGGGGAGTGCGGGGCGCGCTGGAAGACCACCGCGATCTCGGTGACCCGGCGGCCCAGCCGCTTGCCGGTGCGCAGGTAGAAGGGCACGCCCGCCCAGCGGCGGTTGTCGATGCCCAGCTTGATGGCCGCGTAGGTGTCGGTCTTCGACTGGGGGTCGATGCCGTCTTCCTGCAGGTAGCCGACGGCCTTCTCGCCGCCCTGCCAGCCGGCCGCGTACTGCCCGCGGACCGTGGACTTCGCCAGGTCCTTCGGCAGCCGCACGGCGCCGAGCACCTTGGTCTTCTCCGCGGCGAGCGCGTCGGCGTCGAAGGAGGCGGGCTCCTCCATCGCGGTCAGCGCGAGCAGCTGGAGCAGGTGGTTCTGGATGACGTCACGGGCGGCGCCGATGCCGTCGTAGTAGCCGGCCCGGCCGCCGATGCCGATGTCCTCGGCCATGGTGATCTGCACGTGGTCGACGTACGACCGGTTCCAGATCGGCTCGAAGAGGGTGTTGGCGAAGCGGAGCGCCAGGATGTTCTGGACGGTCTCCTTGCCGAGGTAGTGGTCGATGCGGAAGACCGCCTCGGGCGGGAAGACCTCGTGGACGACCTCGTTGAGCTCCTTCGCGGAGGCCAGGTCGTGGCCGAAGGGCTTCTCGATGACCGCCCGGCGCCACGAGCCGTTCTTCTGGTCGGCCAGCCCGTGCTTCTTGAGCTGCTGGACGACCAGGGGGAAGAACTTCGGCGGCACGGAGAGGTAGAAGGCGAAGTTGCCGCCCGTGCCCTGCGCCTTGTCCAGCTCCTCGATGGTGGACTTCAGCTGCTCGAAGGCCTCGTCGTCGTCGAAGTCGCCCTGGACGAAACGCATCCCCTGGATCAGCTGCTGCCACACCTCCTCGCGGAACGGCGTGCGGGCGTGCTGCTTGACCGCCTCGTGGACCTCCTGGGCGAAGTCCTCGTCCTCCCACTCGCGGCGGGCGAAACCGACGAGGGAGAAGCCCGGCGGAAGCAGACCCCGGTTGGCGAGGTCGTAGACGGCGGGCATCAGCTTCTTACGGGACAGGTCGCCCGTGACACCGAAGATCACCAGACCCGACGGCCCCGCGATGCGCGGGAGCCGTCGGTCTGCGGCGTCACGGAGCGGGTTCGCTCCGGTGACTGCGCTCAAGGTGCTTACGCCTCCGAAGGTGCGCGGCGGGCGAGCTCCGCCTCGGTCGACTTGAGCAGGTCGTTCCAGGACGCCTCGAACTTGTCGACGCCCTCGTCCTCCAGGACCTGCACCACGTCGTCGTACGAGATGCCCAGCGCGGCCACGTCGTCGAGGACCGAGCGGGCCTCGTCGTACGTGCCGTGGATGGTGTCGCCGGTGACCTCGCCGTGGTCGGCGGTGGCCTCCAGGGTGGCCTCCGGCATGGTGTTGACGGTGCCCGGGGCGACCAGGTCCACCACGTAGAGGGTGTCCTTGTACGCCGGGTCCTTCACACCGGTCGAGGCCCACAGCGGACGCTGCTTGTTGGCCTGCGCCTTGTCGAGGGCGGCCCAGCGCTCGGAGCCGAAGGCCTCCTCGTACGCCTGGTAGGCCAGGCGCGCGTTGGCGAGGGCCGACTTGCCCTTGAGGCCCTTGGCCTCGGGGGTGCCGATGGCCTCCAGCCGGTTGTCGATCTCCGTGTCCACGCGGGAGACGAAGAAGGACGCCACGGAGTGGATCTTCGACAGGTCGAGGCCGCGCTCGCGGGCCTTCTCCAGGCCGGCCATGTAGGCGTCCATCACCGCGCGGTAGCGCTCCAGCGAGAAGATCAGCGTCACGTTGACGCTGATGCCGAGGCCGATGACCTCGGTGATCGCCGGCAGACCCGCCTTGGTGGCCGGGATCTTGATGAGCGTGTTGGGCCGGTCCACCAGCCAGGCCAGCTGCTTGGCCTCGGCGATGGTGGCCGCCGTCTCGTGGGCGAGGCGCGGGTCGACCTCGATCGACACCCGGCCGTCCTGGCCGTCGGTGGCGTCGAAGACCGGGCGCAGGATGTCGGCGGCGTCCCTCACGTCTGCCGTCGTGATCATCCGGATGGCCTCGTCCACCGTCACCTTGCGGGTGGCCAGGTCGACGAGCTGCTGCTCGTAACCGTCGCCCGAGGTGATGGCCTTCTGGAAGATGGACGGGTTGGTGGTGACACCCACCACGTGGCTCTGGTCGATGAGCTCGGCCAGGTTGCCGGACGTGATCCGCTTGCGGGACAGGTCGTCCAGCCAGATCGCGACGCCTTCGTCGGAGAGGCGCTTGAGAGCGTCTGTCATGAGAATTGCATCTCCAAAAAGTCGTACGTAATCGCGTCAGCGCGCGACGGCGTCCAGAGATTCCCGCGCGGCGGCGACGATCGCCTCCGGCGTGAACCCGAACTCACGGAACAGGACCTTGGCGTCCGCCGAGGCACCGAAGTGCTCCAGCGAGACGATGCGGCCGGCATCGCCGACGTACTTGTGCCAGGTCAGACCGACACCGGCCTCGACGGCCACCCGGGCCTTGACGGACGGCGGCAGGACGGAGTCCTTGTACGCCTGGTCCTGCTCCTCGAACCACTCCACCGACGGCATCGAGACCACGCGGGTCGGGACGCCGGCGGCCTGGAGCTGCTCACGGGCCTCGACGGCCAGGTGCACCTCGGAACCGGTACCGATCAGGACCACCTGGGCGTCGCCACCCTCGGCCTCGAACAGCACGTAGCCGCCCTTGACCGTGTCCTGGTTCGGCGCGTACGTCGGCACACCCTGGCGGGTGAGCGCCAGACCGTGCGGGGCGCCCTTGCCGAAGACCTTGGTGTGGCGCTGCATGATCTCGCGCCAGGCGATCGCCGTCTCGTTGGCGTCGGCCGGGCGGACCACGTTCAGACCCGGGATCGCGCGCAGCGAGGCCAGGTGCTCCACCGGCTGGTGGGTCGGGCCGTCCTCGCCGAGACCGATCGAGTCGTGCGTCCACACGTACGTCACCGGCAGGTGCATCAGCGCGGACAGGCGGACCGCGTTGCGCATGTAGTCGGAGAACACGAGGAACGTGCCGCCGTAGATGCGGGTGTTGCCGTGCAGGGCGATGCCGTTCATCTCCGCGGCCATGGAGTGCTCGCGGATGCCGAAGTGGATCGTCCGGCCGTACTTGTCCGCCTCGGGCAGCGGGTTGCCCTCCGGCAGGAAGGAGGAGCCCTTGTCGATCGTGGTGTTGTTCGAACCGGCGAGGTCGGCCGAGCCGCCCCACAGCTCCGGGATCACCGCGCCGAGCGCCTGCAGCACCTTGCCGGAGGCGGCACGGGTCGCCACGCTCTTGCCCGCCTCGAAGACCGGGAGCGTGTCGGCCCAGCCCTTCGGCAGCTCGTTGGCCTGGATGCGGTCGAAGTCGGCGGCGCGCTCCGGGTTGGCCGTCCGCCACTCGGCGAGCGACTTCTCCCACGCGGCGCGGGACTCGCGGCCGCGGTCGCCGAGGGACCGGGTGTGCGCGATGACCTCGTCGGAGACCTCGAAGGTCTGCTCCGGGTCGAAGCCGAGGACCCGCTTGGTGGCCGCGACCTCGTCGTCGCCGAGCGCCGAGCCGTGCGCGGCCTCGGTGTTCTGCGCGTTCGGGGCCGGCCAGGCGATGATCGAGCGCATCGCGATGAAGGACGGACGCTCGGTCTCGGCCTCGGCGGCCTTGATCGCGGCGAACAGCGCGGCCGGGTCCAGGTCACCGTTGGCCTGCGGCTCGACGCGCTGGACGTGCCAGCCGTACGCCTCGTACCGCTTCATCGTGTCCTCGGACACGGCCGTCTCGGTGTCGCCCTCGATCGAGATGTGGTTGTCGTCCCACAGCAGGATCAGGTTGCCGAGCTTCTGGTGACCGGCCAGCGAGGACGCCTCCGCGGAGATGCCCTCCTGGAGACAGCCGTCACCCGCGATCACGTAGATGTGGTGGTCGAAGGGGGAGGTGCCGGCGGCCGCCTCCGGGTCGAACAGACCGCGCTCGTAGCGGGCGGCCATCGCCATGCCCACCGCGTTCGCGACACCCTGGCCGAGCGGGCCGGTCGTGGTCTCCACGCCCGCCGTGTGGCCGTACTCCGGGTGACCCGG
The DNA here is from genome assembly GCF_053605265.1 of Streptomyces sp. NPDC003943. Classification (NCBI taxonomy): domain Bacteria; kingdom Bacillati; phylum Actinomycetota; class Actinomycetes; order Kitasatosporales; family Streptomycetaceae; genus Streptomyces; species Streptomyces sp. NPDC003943. Next base: position 151,593 of record NZ_JBSGIW010000003.1, read on the forward strand.
GGTCTTCGAGCCCCAGGTACGGAAGGACTTCAGGTCGTCGAGCTCCAGCCCGAACCCGCCCAGGTAGAGCTGGGTGTAGAGGGTCAGGGACGAGTGCCCGGCGGAGAGGACGAACCGGTCGCGGCCCACCCACTCCGGGTCGGCGGGGTCGTGCCGCATCACCTTCTGGAAGAGGGTGTAGGCGGCGGGCGCAAGGCTCATCGCCGTGCCGGGATGGCCGTTGCCGACCTTCTGTACGGCGTCGGCGGCCAGGATGCGGGCGGTGTCCACGGCCCGCTGGTCCAGTTCGGTCCACTCGAGGTCTGTGGTCGTCGGCTTAGTGCTCACCCTGAGTCAGGGCTCCTCTCCGCATGTCGAGAGCCGGTGACTGAGGGTGTCCCGGCGATGTCGAGCCTACCCCTGGAAATCGCCTCTCTTTTCGTGTCCATGCCCCTCAAATGAGCGCACACAGCCAGACTGCCGGGGCCCGCGCGAATTCGCCTCCCGAGCCACGCCCGACCGCGTGTCCGCAGGTTGGGACGCGCCCGGCAGGCACCCCGGGCGCACCCGCGGGTGAGGCCCGCCAACACGACCCACCCCCGCGAAGATCGGTGTATGGGCAACGTCTACAGTGGCGTGGTACGCGCAAGTTTCATCCCCTCTTCACGCGGGGAGCTTGCTGGGATTTCTCTGTCAGGGGTGTGCGTGACGGCCGTCGAGTCCCGACCCGCCGGGGTCCACTTGACTCCCAGCCCGGGGGGCCATCGGCCGTTCGGGGCCCGCGTCAAGGCATTCGTGGCGCTGACCAAGCCGCGGATCATCGAGCTGCTGCTCATCACCACCGTTCCGGTGATGTTCCTCGCCGAACAGGGCGTGCCCGACCTGTGGCTGGTGCTCGCCACCTGCTTCGGCGGCTACCTGTCCGCGGGCGGCGCCAACGCGCTCAACATGTACATCGACCGCGACATCGACGCGGTGATGGACCGCACCTCGCAGCGCCCGCTGGTGACCGGCATGGTCTCGCCGCGCGAGTGCCTGGCCTTCGGCATCACCCTCGCGGTGGTCTCCACGCTCTTCTTCGGGCTGCTCGTCAACTGGCTGTCCGCCTGGCTGTCGCTCGGCGCGCTGCTCTTCTACGTCGTCATCTACACGATGATCCTCAAGCGGCGCACCGCGCAGAACATCGTCTGGGGCGGCATCGCCGGCTGCATGCCGGTGCTCATCGGCTGGTCGGCCGTCACGAACTCGATGTCCTGGGCCGCCGTCATCCTCTTCCTCGTCATCTTCTTCTGGACGCCGCCGCACTACTGGCCGCTCTCGATGAAGGTGAAGGACGACTACGCGCGCGCCGGCGTGCCGATGCTCCCGGTGCTCGCCTCCAACAAGGTCGTCGCCAAGCAGATCGTCCTCTACAGCTGGGTGATGGTCGCCGTCTCGCTGCTGCTCACCCCGCTCGGCTACACCGGCTGGTTCTACACGGCCGTGGCGCTCGCCACCGGCGGCTGGTGGCTGTGGGAGGCGCACGCGCTCCTGAACCGCGCGAAGGCGGAGAAGACCGGCTCGAAGCTCAAGGAGATGCGCCTGTTCCACTGGTCCATCACCTACGTGTCGCTGCTCTTCGTGGCGGTCGCGGTGGACCCCTTCCTGCGCTGATCCCTCACCTCTCCGGCGGACGCTCGCGGCGGGCGGGAAGAACGGTCGGCTGCGGCTGTGGGACGTTTCCGCCCCCGCTCGTCCGCGCCCGCTGTACGACCGGAAGGTC